>DATFDX010000057.1:0-10314 GCA_035251875.1 Nitrososphaera sp.
ACCAATGCCTGCTTAGCTCGAGCCCTTGACCAAGATTCCCTTTATTTCCTGGTTATCGAGCAGCGCATCGATCAGTTTCTGCTGCTCTTCTTTTGGAAGCTCGTTGGACATTTCGAGCGAGTCGATTGCGCGGAGCTTCCAGTAGCTGGTCAGCGCGTTCTCTACCGTAGTTTGAGCGTCATAAACGATCTTGCCAAAGGCGGTGAGAAGGTACTTGCCACTCTTTTTCCTCACAAGACCGGCCTTTGTCATCCTCGAGAGCCTAGAATAGTACTGCTTGCGGGTGAGCTTTGTCTTGTTCTTCAGGTTCTCACTGTCAATAGTTCCTTGGGCAATAGTCTTGAAAAGTTCCATTGATTTGTCATCAGCAATAGTCCTGAGGACTGTCGCGGATGTCTGCGATTTCGCCATGTTCTATCTCGAATGGTGATTGCGTGCTTATTATACATTTATTATCGAATGTATGGCGTACACATAAAAAAGTATCCAGTTTTAGATACTCTACCAAGGCAAAAGCAGATTATCTGAATGACAATTAGAGCATCATGACTCCTGCAATGAGCGAAGCGTGTATTGCTATCTGAAGGGGGAACAGTTTCTTGTGCTGCGATCTCATAAACTCGACGTTCTGGAAACCATTGCGCATTCTGCCTAGCATAATCAGAACAACCAGCGCAATGGCAGTTGTGGTGGCGGGTGTAACCGGGCTAGTCTGACCTGCAATCAGGGCAGCACCATAAAATGCCCAAGTTAATGCCAGAACGCTTGCCGCCAGGATCATTGTCAGCTTGATGGTCTTGTCTTTGCCCATTACGACTGGTATGGTCCGCCGCCCGGCTGCCTTGTCGCCATCAACGTCGCCCATGTCGTTTAGCGTCGAAGAAATAAACACCATAATGGCAAGCGTCAAAAGCACACTGGCGACTACCACCGGGCTCTCCACTGCAAAGTGTAGATTGTAAGCCGATGTTATACCAAGCAGCGCGCACAGGATGTAGAAGATTGAGATAGACACGGTCTTGACTACAAACCTCTTCATGAGAGCAATCCTGGGCGCAGAATATGTTATGCCAATGAGTAGCATCAGTGTTACTATGAGCAGATTTATGGGCCTGAATGTGATCATTGTCAGCAACACAGCTACTCCGAAAGCCAACGCGATAAACACCCATGCCTGCCTTTTGGAAACCATCCCGGATGGTATTGGCCTCTTTTTCCCGTTAGCCCTGTCGAGATCCGCGTCCACAAGATCGTTCATGATGTATGTGCCTGCCGTCGCGAGCAGGGACGTCAGTGGCAGCGGCAGAGTCATCTGCACAATAACCAGAAAATCAGGATTTGGCGATGATAACGCGCCCAGGACTCCGGGCATGCAAAAGAGTCCCGTGACTGTTGCAAGGCAGTAGAGAAATGCAAACTTTTTGCGTGACTGGAAGAGAACCAGCTGGGACTTTGCAAACGAAGCGAGCGCTTTGTTGGTCTGTTCTTGTTTCCCTCGTATGGCTAACGACATCATATAGTGCAGCCCAAAAGAGTATGCCTCTTTTTTTGGTTAGAGGTTCCAGTTTGGGCAACTTTACTGCAAAATTCTTGCATAATTGTCTATAATAGCTCTTTTTACTATCAATTCTCCTCAAACTGGTCCGCCTAGAAATAACACAAGCTTATCGGCAAACAATTGATGTAGAATTGTGAAGTTTCGTGCGGTATGGTGCTAAAATTTAGCGTTCCCTGACGCTGGCGAGCAGTTGCGAGGGGGCAGCGTCCTTTGTCATCATGTCGTAGTACGAGATAAAGCGATTTGCAAGGTACGGATCGTCATATTGAGAAATTGCCAGCGTAAACTGCTCAGGGTTGGTGTAGCTAGTAGTTTCATAGCAGACAGTGGTTCCATCAACCACCATGAAACTGGCCGTCACGTTCCCTTTCTTGAGGTCTAGCTTACCTGACTTTACTATCTTGTTCACCATTTCAAACGTCTCTCTGTCTGGAGGAGTCCTCAGAACTGCGTTGAGTCTGCTTTCGACGCTTATCTGATCAGGATTGCCATCAAACAGGTGCACCGTGACCCCCTCTGCGACTTTCTTGAACAGCAACTTTGCGAAATGTGGATCGTGGTATCGGCTTGCGAGGTAGACCTCGTGCTGTGCACTTTCCATGAGCTTAATTACTTCTATGACAAGGCGATTATAGTCCTTGATTACTGAAAACCCTGACAGGTGGGTGCCGTTCACTATGTTGCGAAGACTCGTACTTTTGATTATCTCGTCAATGACCTTTTCTTTCTGCTGCAACGGAAAGTCCTGTCTTGACTTTAGCAGGTCAACTGCCTTCAGGTTCCAGTAATTGGGAAGGATCTCTTCAAGGGTCTTGACATGCCCGTTGTAGAGCAGTGAGCCAAAAGTAGTAGTTCGGTAGGTCGAATTGCGTTTTTCTATAAAGCCGGCGTCACGCAAGCGTTTCAGCCTCACATAGAATTGCTTCTTGCTCAGGTTGCCTGCATAGCTTGTTCCTGAAGCCTTGAAGCCAGAGTATGCCATCTTTAGTATGTTTATTGAATGCCTGTCTGCTAAAATGGAGAAAACATGCTCCATGGTTGCTGGCTCTGGCATATTGAGTTCATATATCCGTGGGGGTATTTAACTTTTGGTAAAGTCCCCATTTAAGGAAACAAACATTCCAATACGGGCCCCAAAGGAGGGTCGCTTCGCCTGTGCTTGATAGGTGCCTCGAAAAGGTTAAGAGAACAACTCATCCCTTCCAATAAGGGAGAATAATGACAGAAGGTTATGTCCTGGGCAATCTTGAAAATGAAATCGCAAGACTTGAGATCCAGTCGGCATTCTTTGAACCTCTGACCCGCCGGACTCTCCTGAAGGCGGGGATAAAGAAGGGGATGCGCTGCCTCGATGTAGGATGCGGCGCAGGCTCTGTTACCCGGATATTGGCAGAAATGGTTGGAAAAAAGGGACGGGTTACCGGCACAGATGTGGAGGAAAAGTATCTCCAGTACTGCCGGAATTATAAGTCACAGCCCAACATGAACTTTATGCAGGATGACATTGGCAACAGCAGGCTTGCAAAAGAAAGTTTTGACGCGATATATTCGCGGTTCATGTTTGTCCATCTGAAAGATGCAAGAAAAGCGATTCACTCCATGAAACAACTTGTGAAAAAGGGAGGCTCGATAATAATTGAAGAACTGGATCACGCACCGGATTCCTGGCTCTGCTACCCTGAAAGCCAGAGCGTCTGTACTCTTCGAGAAATCTATGTCACCCTGGTCAAGAAGGCGGGAGGCGATCCTTTCGCTGGCAGAAAGATATACGGCTTGATGGTGGAGGAATCTCTCAACGCAGGCGTTGAATGCAATTCGCCCTGTCTGCTGATGGGCCATGAACCATACAACACGCTTGGATGGCGCATTGCAGAAAGCCTAAAGCCCCAGATACAAAGCTACGGCCTTTTAAGCGAACAGGAATACGGCAGGCTGCACAGTGAGCTGAAGCGGTTGTCAATAGATAAAAAGTCCTTCATAACTTATGCGAGGTTCTTTAGCATCATCGGTCGCAAATAGAAAATGACTGTAGAAATAAAGCTATGCTTGCAACCTGTAGGAATGAAACACGGTGGGATATAATTGGTCTTTTACGAAACAATAAGCGGCAGGATAAACGTCATCGAGATTCCTTCAGCGAAACCTAGTAGCGATGCAGTGTTGTGCATCCATGGTTTTCCCTGCGATGCGAGAATTTTTGCGTACACTGGAGCCAGGCTCTCGAAGGCAGGCTATAACGTCTTTAGCATGGATCTTCCTGGCCACGGCAAGTCCGACGGGCCAAGGGGTGATCTTGATTTCGACGCGTGCTTGAAATCTATCAATCAGATCATTATGGAATTAAAGAAAACATCGCCAAGGGTGTTTATCCTTGCGCACAGCATGGGCTCAACTTTTGCACTCTGGTATGCACACCTATTCGACTCTATAGATGGTCTGATCCTGATAGCTCCTTATGTCAGGATCGGCGGCATAAAGAGGTCTGAAGCGGAGCCCAGCTCCATGGCATTCATCCGTCTGCTCTTGGGTCGCCTATTTGTTCCCCGCAAACGGGTGAGCGTAGCAAAAATTCTGCCCGGTTATGTCAAGATCGGCGGAAGCCAGTTGACCCGGATGGTGCAGGACCGCGAACTGAACTTTGAATATTCATACCGGTATTTTATCGACGTGATCGCGCGGCGGAACAGCAAAGTGGACAAATTAGCAAATGTCAAAGTTCCAGTGCTTATTTTGCAGGGGAGCATGGACAGGAATGTCTATCCGGCAGTTTCTGAAGAGTTTTTCAAGTTGCTCCGCACAAACAAAAAAGAGATCAAAGTCTTTGAATGTGGCCACTGGTTCTATGACGCCCTATTCTACAGCCAGTCTGCGGAATATTCTGAAGAAGACAGAACCAAGTTTATTTCTTCAATGGTCGAATGGCTCAAGAAATTCTGATGCGCCTTGACATGATCGTATCTGGAAACAACTAAAGATTCTATGGGGCAAGCCACCATATGGGATTGGGCGCGACATAGTATTTTTCTGGGGTCTTTTTCTCCGCCGGCTTGGCCTCATTCTCCTGTCTGCAGTGTTTCTCAAACTCGTCCAGATCGGTAAAGGACGCCAGGCACTTGTTGCAAATTAGATAACTTGTCTTGGAATCCGCGGTGATCGTAACCAGCGGCCTTTTGCTTATCCTGATCACCCTGTCATGCGGCAATGTTATCGCTATTATCCCGCCGTCCTGCCAGCTCTTGAAATGCTTTTCAAAATCTTCATAGGCGGAAAGAGTAAAGCAGGCAACAGGATCGTTTTCAAAGTCGCATGACTTTTTCTTGCTGATGTACTCCGTGTGCAGGTTTTGCAACCATCGATCCACGATCTCGGGGTGTTCGGACAAGATCGACTGGACGATCTCGGGAGTGTAAATTGCGATCTTTGTCTCCAGCGCGCCGTTTGGCGCCAGAGCGTAGCCCTTCAGCTTCAAACCGAGCGATCCGTCCTCGAACGCGTTATTCACGCAGTATTATTGCTTTCCAAATTATTAAGGATATCTTTAATGAATTTGAATATCATATACAGAATTATTGATAATTGTTGTTTTTCAGCGTATTGGGTAGATTATATTATAAATTTTATATCAAGCACAATTGCGGACCAGCACTAGAATTTTATGCTCCGCTGCTTCTACTCCCTGCTTAGGGCATGAACTACCAGGAGCTTTGCAAGGCGGTGGCCGGCCTGCACGGCAGCATTGAAGTCGCAATGGTGCTCTCAAGCGACAAAGTTGCAGCGTCGCACCTGAAATCAGGCGGGCCTGCGCCTGACGAAGACGAGTTTCACCACATGATCTCGCAAATTGGGATGATAGTCAAGGCCACAAAGGCCAACGAGGACAAGTTTGGCGATCTGGGGTTCATCACGATCCATTACAGGTATATCGACGGGCTGTTCTTCCCACTCAACGATCACGACACGCTGATAGTGGGAGTGGTGCAACCCTACGACCACGACTCTCTGGCCGGCAAGATACTAGTGCTTTTGGCGCGCAAGAAATAGCAAAAATGGGCAGGGGGTGATTCGAACACCCGACCACCTCGATGTCAACGAGGTATCATGACCGTGCTAGACCACCTGCCCCGTTAACTGCAAAATTTTGCTGCCCAAATATATGTTGATGTCTGTGGAATCGCGCTCTTGAGCTTTGTTCTACAAGCCTGATATACGACATGGACTGAAATTTAGTGTGATAGATCGCGATTCCCGGTATTATGAAGAAACGCTGCGCCTGCTAAATGAGATTCTTGCAGCGTTGAAAGAGAATAACCGGATGCTTCGGGAGCATAATTCTGTCGTGAGCAGCATCGACGAGCGCGTAAGGAGGATCGGCGTTAACACCTCCAATCTGCGCTAGCCACAGATAAGGTTAAGAGCCACTTGCGGCGTTTCTACTGCAATACTTGGACAGTGAGTCCTTCAAGATAATTCATGGCGACGCCTATCAAACTGTAAAGCGTCTGCCCGGCAGCAAGTTCCGCGCCATAATTACTTCGCCGCCGTATTACGGTCATCGGCACTACGGCTCTGACGGGCACGAAATAGGCAGGGAGAGTACGCCTGAGGAATACCTAGATTCGCTGACAAGAGTGTTTGCCAAGTGCAAGAACCTGCTTGCAGAGGACGGCAGCCTATGGATAGTGATAGGCGATACCCGGCGCCAGCGAGAAAAACTGCGGATTCCACACCGCCTTGCAGAGAGGCTGGTCCAGTCCGGATATATATTCCGCGAAGACATTGTCTGGTACAAGAAAAACAATCTAAGCAGCAGCTCTCAGGACAACTTTTCACAGGCCTATGAGTATGTCCTTTTCTTTTCAAAAAACCGGCGCTCGCACGCAAACCTTGATGCGGTGCGGGTGCAAGGCAACGAAGCGGCTGAAGGACGCAACAAGGTGCCGGCCCCCAGCATGATGCAATACGCGCCGGAGGGCCAGGACAGAAGCGAGATCGCACGCATCGCAAACATCATACACAACGCGTCATCTTCCACTCCACTTTCAGATCTTCCAACGACATCGGAAATTGCGCGAGCCTACGGCTACGATCCTGAAAAGTTCTGCCCGACATG
Source organism: Nitrososphaera sp. (assembly GCA_035251875.1). GTDB lineage: Archaea > Thermoproteota > Nitrososphaeria > Nitrososphaerales > Nitrososphaeraceae > Nitrososphaera. Next base: position 6,669 of record DATFDX010000057.1, read on the forward strand.
CTACCGCAAGTTCAAGCGTCACGCGACACGCAGGAGGATAGGCGATCACAAGCACTACCCGATATTTGCAGTCTGCAATCCGCACGGCAAGAACCCGTCAAACGTGTGGGAAGTCGCGACAAAGGCTCACTATGGCAACGAGCACTTTGCGATATTTCCTGAAGAGCTGGTCGAGATGATTATCAGGTTTGCAACAGAGAAGGGTGACTATGTCCTTGATCCATTTGCAGGCAGGGGCACAACAGGCATAGTCGCGACGTCGCTTGGCCGCAAGTTCGTCGGCATCGATCTTTATCAGGAAAACGTGGAGAAGGCCGGCAGGAACATCGCCAAGGCAGACGGCAGCGCAAATCTAATAATGGGACTTGCGCCCAATAGTCAGCAATGAACAGTAACGAGAGCCTGACCGACAGCGAGAAAGAAGGCCTGTACAAGGCGATATTTTCAAGGAGGGACGTCCGCTCTCACTTTGTAGGCCGGGAGATACCAAACGACGTCCTGCTGCGGATACTGAACGCGGCCCACCACGCCCCATCCGTCGGGTTTTCGCAGCCGTGGAACTTTATCCTGATCAAAGACAGGGCGATCCGCCAGAAGGTCAAAGAGTCGTTTGTGCGCGAGCGTGATCGCTCGATTTCGATGCTCGACGGCAACGAGCAGCGGCAAAAGCAGTACGTTTCGCTAAAGCTGGAAGGGATACTAGAGTCTGCAATCAACGTCTGCGTCACGTACGATCCGACGCGCTTTGGGCCGTTCGTCCTTGGCAAGACGTCGATAGAAGAAACAGGCGTCTACAGCGTCGCCTGCGCGATTCAGAACCTCTGGCTCGCGGCAAGGGCAGAAGAGGTGGGCGTCGGCTGGGTGAGCATCCTTGCAAACGAGGACCTTAAAAAAATACTGGCGATACCAACGCACGTCAGGCCGGTCGCGTACCTTTGCCTCGGGTACGTGAGCGAATTTGCGGCAAAGCCGGATCTCGAGCGCGCCGGCTGGCTTCCAAGGATGGGCCTTGAAAATGTGGTGTGTTACGAGCAGTGGGGAGTGCACCAGTCAGAACAGTGGTCTGCCCTTCGCGCGGCAATCGGTAAAATGGGCGAAGGCAAGCGTGACAATATATAATCGTGCACTGAACGATGATCATTCGGCAGGCAAACGGGTTGAAATTTGGACCTAGCTTCGGCGGGCGAGAAAACCGCGATTGCTGCGCGTGCGGCGGCGGCCTGTTTTTTAGCATATATTATCACAACCTCGCCCGTTACCTGTTTATCACGCTTGCTTTCGCCGGCCTGCTTTCCACCGGTTGGTTCGGCATCCCGCTCATCCCGAATTATCTCATCGGCAACCAGGTAAACATCTTGGCCGGCATTTTCACCCTGTTCAGCGCTCTTGGCACCATCTGGGGCGTGATGGCTTATCGCGAATTTACAAAGTCCATCCAGCTTGTCATGGACGCAAGGGACGCGGCCCGCAGGCTCGACCCGATGATAGGCGAGTACGAATACCGGTCGTACAACCCTGTCACCAAGGATTATGAATCAGGATTTGTCCCTGCCGGCCCGATAGACTTTTGGGACAAGGAGATGCAGGTGCCGGCCTGGATGGACAAGGGCAAGTACTGGCACATACTTCTAAGCCTCCAAGCGGGCAACAGGGAAGTCCGATTGAAGGTGGCCAAGGACAGGGACCTGCCTTTTCAGAGCGGCACGCAGAACGTCGCAGTCACCGCCAGAGAAAAGATCAACGGTGAAGCCGGGTCGTGGCGCCACGTCTACTCTGTCAGGGTTCCGCAGTGGCTCGTGATGAACACCGAGCGCAACAGGTTTGCAGACTCGGGCTCCGGAGGCCAACTTGCCGAGCTCGTCGCAAATCTCAACAGGAAGATAGTGGCGGCCTCTGACGAGGTGGCAGAGTGGGAAAGACAGAGAATAAAGTACCCCTGGGGCGGGATGACGCTTGGCATCTACCTCAACAAGAGCCTGCCACTCAGGATCGTCTACCTGCAGGTGATAAGGAACTTTCCTGGCGCCAAGAGGCGCGGCATCGAGGAAACGAACGCCAGCCTTGCAAACGTCAAGGACGACGAGCTCGTCGCCTCGCTGCTAGAGCTCGCGTCTGAAAAGGGCGTCCCGCAGGGAAGGATCGAGATGCTGAAGCTGCTCCTGAGGTTCCTGAAGAACGCGTACACCCGTCTGGGGCTTGGCGAGGGAGCAAGCGAATACCACAGCTTCCACCACTCGCTTGAAGTGTCGTACATGGCCCTGTACATGATACCAAAAGAGTTCGAGCAGTTTACGTTTGGGCCAAAGGACTATGAGCTTGTGCTGGTGGCCGGATTATTGCACGACTATGATCCTGCGCAGCCGCTTGCGTCCCACGAAGGGCCCAAAGGCCCCAGCGTTGCAAGGACGATGCAGGAACTTGCAAGCACTCGGATTCTGGACGCCTACTTTACAATGGGATGGGAAGAATTTGCAAACTATTTCCGAGGGTTCCAGTCGCCGCTTTCGCCGCCAGAGGAGTTTGCCACAACACATCCAGAGTTAGTCAAGACTGAATGGAGCCCCACCGAAACCATGATGGCAGAGATGCTCATCTGGAGGACGGACTTTCCATTCCCTAGGCAAAAGCTCGCGCAGGAAATGTACGCGCGCCTGCAGGAGCAGCTGGCGAGCAGGGGCCAGGCCGCGGTCAAGGTGGGGCTGCTGGCAGAGATCCTCTGGCTTGCCGACCTTGCCGTGACTTACATGGGCTCAGACCCTGTCAGGGCGTGGGACCGGGTCACCAACCTCTACGACGAGCTGAACCTGCCCAAGCTCGAAGCCGTGCCAAGGACCGACGCCTTTTTCGCGGATTTTGCCGAAAACGAAATCTTCAAACAGATAATCAGCATGAAGCACTTTCCCTACATATTCCGGCAGCGCTGGAACCTGATCTACCAGTTCTTCCACGAAGGCAATCCGTCGACGCAGCTCAACAGGACGATAGCCACTGCCAGAAAGATGTACCTGCGCGTCAATCTTGAAATTGGGATGAGGAGAGGCGAAATGCTGCAGTACATGGCGACTAACAACTGGGCTGAATATTTCATAGGGATAGGAAGGGACCAGAGCGAGGTCTTTAAGGCAAAGTCCCGGTTCGCCGGGCTTGACCCGCAGAACGCCTCTGCCTTCTGGGGAGACACCGAAAAGCTGCTCCCCGCGATTTCTGACGGCTCGATCGACAACTTTTTGATGGTGCTGCCAGAGCACTCTGCCCCTCTTACTACTGCAGAGGGCAGGAATTCGTTCCGGTCGATGCTTGCGATCCTGTCAAACAAACTGGCTCGCGACGGGGCGTTCAGGGTCTTGACAGACCTTGAAGGCGCGCAATTCAGGGAGCTCGTCGAGCTCGCCGGCCAGGCCGGCCTGAAGGCGTTCCCGGCCAAAGGCAAGGAATACTTTCCAACGGGCTGGCGCGACCCGGAGTTCAGGCCCGACAGAAATCCACAGGTCATCGTGTTTGCGCCAAAATAGACGAATGCCTTAAATTGGCGCTAAAAAGGTTGAACAGTGCGCGGGCTCGTAGCTCAGCATGGACAGAGCGAACGCCTCCTAAGCGTTAGGTCGAGGGTTCGAATCCCTCCGGGCCCGCTTGCAATTTTTCTGCA
>DATFDX010000058.1:0-6639 GCA_035251875.1 Nitrososphaera sp.
GGCGCCGGCACCGCGTTCAACATGAACGCAAACGAAGTGATCGCGAACAGGGCACTTGAGATCCTCGGCAAGAAAAAGGGCGGCTATGAGACGGTCAGCCCGAACGACCACGTCAACATGTCGCAGTCAAGCAACGACACCTTCCCCACCGCGATGCACGTCGCCATTTTGCTAAATATGGAAGAGACAGTCGCCTCGCTCGACAAATTGATCGCCTCATTGCAAAAGAAGGCGCGGCAGTTCTCTAGCGTCGCCAAGATAGGCCGGACGCACCTGATGGACGCGATCCCAGTCACGCTTGGCGCGGAATTTGATCAGTACGCCTATTCACTGAAACAGGCGAGGACCATGCTCGTGCGGGCAATGGACGGCCTGCGCTATGTCGGCCTCGGCGGCACCGCCGTCGGCACCGGCGCCAACGCGCCAAAGGGCTACCGGCAGCTTGCGATCAGGAATTTATCAAAAGTTTCTGGGCTGGAGCTAAAGCCCTCGCCCAACATGTTTTACTCGCTCCAGAGCAAGCTCGATGTCGCAGCCTGCTCGTCGGCGCTGCGCAACCTTGCGATCGAGCTTGGCAAGATGGCAAACGACATCCGGCTCATGGCGTCCGGCCCGACCGCCGGCCTTGCAGAAGTCCTGATACCGGCGGTGCACGCCGGCTCGTCGATAATGCCGGGCAAGGTCAACCCGTCGCTTGCAGAGTGCCTCAACATGGTCTGCTTTAACGTCATCGGCAACGACGTTTCGGTCGCGATGGCCGCGCAGGCCGGCCAGTTCGAGCTGAACGTGATGCTGCCCGGCATGCTGAAATGCGTGCTCGACTCGACTGACATGCTAAAGAACTTTCTCCCGATATTTGCTGCAAACATGGTGGACGGCATCGAGGCGAACAGGCAAAAGCTGGAATCGTACATCGAAAAGAGCCCAGTGCTCGTGACGCTCTTGAACCCCTACATCGGCTACCTGAAGGCCGCCGAAATATACAAAGAGTCGCTCAAGACGGGCAAGAGCATCCGCGAGCTGGTGCTTGCCAAAAAGCTGATGACTGCAGAGCAGCTCGACGAGGCTTTATCAAAGAAAAATATCCTTGGCGCAGGCTAGCTAATTCGCAGTAGCGTACGCTTCCTCTATCTTGCTGACAATGTCCTTCAGCCCTCCAGGGACCGGCTCTACTGAAGCAAAGTCGTCGACCCACGACACCGAATGGGTCCTGCCGTCCATCGTTACGGTCAGCGAGTAGGAAAAGTAGTCGGCCGGGCCCTGCCTTGGCGGGTACACGCCGTCCATCGCAAAGAACCCGCTTCCGGCTATTGCCTCCCTGATCTCCTGCACCTGCGCGTCGGACAGCTGCTTCTCTGTCCCGCCCGACGTGCCCTGGAAGAACGTTATGACGTTTGTCTTTGAATCAAACTGCGCCATCGAGTCAAACGCCAGCCTCTCGTTTATTCCGGCGATGCCGCCCGACTTGACGTATTCAAACTTTAGCTCGTGCGATCCCTGCATGGCCATGATCGCCAGTGGCACTGCTATTGCGATAGCCACCCCTACGGCTGCCAGCCCGGCGATTACCAAAGCCCTTTGGCGCATAAAGTGCATGGCACGAAACTCCTAATAAATAGGTGACCGGCCTATGGGCCAGTTTTGTTTTACTACTTTCTGTGAAACCTGCTAAATAGAATAACGTCGATCATGGTACAGTTTGGACAACTTTGTGGTTGGGCTCTTGGTGCTTGCAGTGACCATGTTCCTGATGGGCATTGTGATATTCATCATGGCGCGGAGCCAAAAGCTGAAAGAGATAGCGGCTTCAAAGTGGCCACAGCGCCTGACCAAGGAAGACATGCATGATGTCGTCTAGCCAAGCTGGAACTTTGATCTAGACAATAGATCCACGAACCTTTTAGCATCCGGCGCCATAGCCAAGCACAAGTCGAAGACCAGACCGACTTTTCGTATCCCTATACGAACATACAGTCGTTCCTGCTATTACGTGCAAGAGTCACGCTCTGGCAGGGCGATTTTTCTTTTATACACGGCAAATATATTTATTGGACGTACCATGGATAGCTGGCGATGGCAGGAGAAATTGCAAACTTTGACACATACGCACTTGTCGCCGTCGGGCTGTTCATCGCCGGCCTGTTTGCAGTAATGGTTTATGAAAGATCAAGCCAAAAACAAGCACGAGAGAAGCAGCAACCCGGAACAGCTGCAGACACTGAAAAGTGACCACCCACAAGAGCAGCTTGTTATTGAAAAGTTTCGCAAGGAAGGCTTTACATCTCTAACCCCGATCCAGCGCAAGGCTCTGCCTGTCATTTCCAGAAAGGTAAACTGCCTGCTGGTCGCGCCCACCGGCTCGGGCAAGACCGAAGCGGCCGTCCTTCCCGTTTTCACGATGCTCGCCCAGGAAAAGAGCCCCGGCAAGATGATAAGGGCGATGTACATCACGCCCCTGCGAGCGCTCAACAACGACGTCCTTCGGCGTGTCGTGCGATACGCCCAGTCAGAGGGTCTGCGGGTTGAAATCCGCCACGGTGACACCACAGTTTTGGCAAGAAAGAAAATAGTCGAAGACCCGCCCGATATTTTGATAACAACGCCGGAATCGCTTGCGGTGATTCTGACGAGCGAAAAGATGCTTGCCGCCCTGAAAGGCTTGCAGTGGGTGATCGTCGACGAAGTGCACGAGCTGGTGTCAAACGAGCGGGGCGCCCACCTGTCATTGAGCCTCGAACGCCTGCAGGCAGCCTCGTCGCAGCCAGTCTCAAGGATTGGGCTCTCTGCCACCGTGGGCAACCTAAAGCAGGCCGCCCAGTTTGTTTCGGGCACCGACAGGCGCCACGCGGTGCTCGTGGACAGCGCGAGCCGTGGCTATGACATCGACGTCAGGTTCGTGAAGGGCTCGCTCAACAACGTCGCCCATTTCGTCATCGAGTACGTAAAGAAGGAAAAGATCGAAGGCTCGATCCTGCTTTTCACAAATACCCGCGACGAGGCCGAGTACCTCGGCACCACTCTGAAGAACCAGGGCGAGATCAAGGTGGACGTCCACCACGGGTCGCTTTCAAAGGAGATGCGCGAAGAGACCGAGCTCACATTAAGATCCGGGGAAGCCGGCATCGTGGTGTGCACGAGCTCGCTCGAGCTCGGCCTTGACATCGGCTCTGTCGATCTGGTAATACATTACGGATCTCCGCGGCAGGTGTCAAAGCTGATGCAGAGGATCGGCCGGAGCCGTCACCGGCAGAGGAGCTTTGCCAAGGGGCTCATTGTCATCAACAACCCGGACGACGAGATAGAGGCACTTGCGATAATCCGGCGCATGAGGAAGGGCTCTATCGAGGAGCAAAAGATGCACGAAGGGGCGCTCGACGTCATGGCACACCACCTGGTGGGACTGGCGATGCAGACCCGCGACCCGATCAAGGTAGACTATGCCTATGACTTGGTGACGCGGGCGCACCCGTTCCGCAAGATAAGCATGTTTGACGTGGAGAGCTGCCTTGACATACTGGCGGGGAACAACGTGATCAAGTACGACCGGGAAAACCGCACGTACGTGCGCAGGATAAAGGCGTACAAGTACTACTTTGAAAACCTGTCAATGATACCACATGTGCTAAAGTTCGAGGTCATTGACTCGATAAGCAAGCGCAGGATAGGGACGCTGGACCAGCAGTTCGTGGGCGATTATGGCGAAAAGGGCAACGTCTTTGTGCTCAAGGGGTCGCAGTGGCGCGTGCTTGCAGTGGACGAGGGCCGGCTGGTAGTCAACGTCGAGCCCCTGCGCGGCGCGGCGATAAACATCCCGTACTGGGTCGGCGAAATGATCCCAGTCGACTACAAGACTGCCGAAGAAGTGGGCGCGGTGCGCGGCCAGGCCGCCGGCGACAAATTAAAGCTGTCGACTCTTATAATGGACGACACGAAAAAGGCGCTGAAAATAATCCCAGACTCTAAAAACATCGTAGTCGAAAGCTATATCGCGCGAAACATGCTGGTCATCCATTCCGTCTTCGGATCAAAGGTGAACAACACCATCGCTTCGCTCCTGTCCACGATCCTGTCGTCGCAGCTGGGCTATGTCGTGGAATCAAGGTCCGACGCATACCGGATAATGCTCACCTCAAGCGCGAGGATAATCCAGGGAAAGTTCGAAGCGGTCCTGAGCGACATCTATGATCTCGAGCCGGTGATAATAGCCGCGCTGACTGGCACACACAACATCAACTGGAAGGTGTGGCAGGTCGCCAAGCGCTTTGGCATGATAAGCCGCGAAGCAGTCTATGACAAAAAGGTGGCGCGCATGATCTACGACAGGTATTCAAAGACGCCCATCAGCGCCGAGTCGATACGCGAGCTGGTGCACGACAAGTACGACGTCCGGCAGACGCAGAAGGTGCTCGACGACATCAAGCAGAAAAAGATCAAGATCTACTGGCTGGAGGTGACCGAGTTTTCCGACCTTGCAAAGACGATAATAGAGCACTCGGGCAAGATGGCCGGAGCGATGCCGCTCAGCGTGGAAAAGGGCGTCATTGAATTGGTGAAAGAGCGGCTGGAAAAGACAAAGCACCGGCTTGTGTGCATCCGCTGCGGCAAGTGGGAGCGGGTGATGGAGACAAAGGACGTGCCGGAGGAGCTGTCGTGCTCGCAGTGCCGGTCCCGCCTCATCACCGCGACGTACTGGTCAGACGACGAGATGTCGAGGATAATCAGGACAAGGCTCGCAGGCGGCAAGCTGACGGCCGAGCAGAACCACAAGTTCGAACGGGCGTGGAAGGTGGCGTCGCTTGTCAACAACTTTGGCAGAAAAGCAATAGTTGTGCTGTCGGGACATGGCGTCGGGGCCGACACCGCTGCAAGGATACTGCGCAACTACATCGACGAGGAGCAGGTGTACAAGAGCATCTACGAGGCGGAAAGGCAGTACGTGATCACGCGCGGATTCTGGGCCGACTAGGTCGCGGTTCCAAGCAGGTTCTGCTTCATTATCCTGAAGAACTCGGGCTCCGTCATGCCCTTTCTGGACTGCATCCAGCCTTCCACGTCCTTGCCGGCGATGTACCGGAGGTTGCAGTCCTTTGACTCGATGGCGTCGGTCACCACCTTCGCGACCAGCTCGGCCGGCGAGCCGTTCTCCAACATGTACTGCCAGTTGCCGCCCATTTTCTGCATCATCTGCGAATACGGCGAGTCTGGGTCCTGCGCCTACTTGGCAAAGACCATCCCGGCGCCAAAGTTCGTCTTTATCACGCCCGGCTCCACCAGAATGACCCTTATCCCAAAAGGCTCGAGCTCGTACGCCATTGCCTCGCTCAGTCCCTCTACTGCGTGCTTGCTACTGACATAAACGGAGGCGCCGGGGTACCCGATCCGGCCAGCAGCTGAGCTGATGTTGACGATTGTGCCCGACCTCTGCTTCCTCATCGCCGGCAGGACCACCTGGGTCGTCCTAATCAGCCCAAAGACGTTTGTTTCGTATTGTGCTTTTATCTCCTCCATCGAAGAGTCCTCGAACGAGCCACCGAGCCCGTAGCCGGCGTTGTTCACAAGCAGGTCGATCCTACCTTTTTCTGTCAGGATCTGCTCCACAGCTCGCCTGACGGAATCATCGTTCGTCACGTCAAGCTGCACGATCGCGATTGGTAGTCCCTTGGCAGCTTCGGTAACAGCTTGTGCCTTTGCCGGGTTCCTGACAGTTGCATAAGTGAAATATCCCTTCCTTGCAAGCTCTAGCGCGGTGGCAAGGCCGATCCCGCCCGAGCTTCCAGTCACGACTGCTACCTTTGCGTTCGTTGCCATGCTACCTTATACAGAATCGTCTACTTAAGTGGTGCAGTAACCATAACAATAGCAGGTAACCAGCTGGTAACCTAGCTCAGTTTTGTTATCGAAGAATATGGCCGAAGGGTCAGCTCTGCCTTGCCTTCCCGCCCCGCGCCCGCGGTAACTCCTGCGAGCCTCACTCTGTCGCCGACGTTGAGCTTGTTGACGCCGGCGCTCTGGTTTCGCCATCCGACCAGTCTTATCTCGCCCGTGTCGTCGCCTAAAAGCGTGGAGGTCACCGGCACAGTCTCGCCGGTCTTTGTGTTGACGTCCGCGGTCTCGGGCGCCTGCAGCACTATGGCTTCGACTATGCAGGGGTCCTGCGACACCTGTATGTCCTTGATCTTTTTTTCAAACTTTGCTAGTTTCGGAAATGATGTGTCGTCGTCAGTCACCCTGATGTACGAGTCGTCCTTTGAAAGCACCACCGAATTTCCGAAAATGCGCGAAGGCACGCACTCGACCATGGCACCTGCGTTCAACTGATCAGAACTTGCAAGCGCGTTGTCGACCGTCAGCACCAGAGATCTGCCTGCCCTGTCGGCCGCAAGGCACAAGAAACTGCCCCTGCCAGTCTCCTCGCCCACCGAAACGATCCGGAGCGGCATCACCTCGACGTCCTCCTGGGAGTCGGAAAACTGCAGTATCGTTCCCTCGTCGCCGTGGATTTCAAAGTCGCCGTTGCCGTACTGCGGGTTGCCCTGCTTTACCCGGACGCCAATCATGCGCACCTTGGCGCCGGTCTTGAACACCTTTGGCAGCCTGGTTTCGTCGATGTTCCAGATAACTGCGCGGAGCGTGCGCGTG
>DATFDX010000059.1:0-6710 GCA_035251875.1 Nitrososphaera sp.
CGGCAACACGTACTGGCCCAAGCATGTGCTTGTTGATCACAACGGCTTTATCCGCTACGAGCACGCCGGCTACGGCGGCATTACGGAATTTGAAGACATCATAGCAGTATTGCTGGAAGAAGCCGGGAAAAAACCGACTGAAGAAAAAGATCAGGAGGACCCCAAGGACGAGATCTATGACACATATGGCATGCACTTTTCCGGGATGGCGCCGGAGATCTGCGTCGGCTACTCCCGGCTCAGGCGCTTTGGCAACAACCAGACGCTCTAGCCTGACGCTCCAAACGTCGTGGTTGACCCCGGCTCTCACGACGTGAACGTCGTGTACCTGCGCGGCAAGTGGACGTGGCAGCGGGAAGACGTCCAGTACGCGCCAGGAGGCAAGGAGCAGAACCCGGCCGTGATAATGAACTACAACGCAGGCAAGCGGGTGCACGGCATAATGGGCACGTCCGACGGCAGGCCGGGTAGGATAGAGATCAAGCTGGACGGCAACCACATGACAAAGGAGCAGCTTGGAAAAGACGCGAGGCTCGACGGCGGCGTCAGCGTCGCAGACATACAGTGGTCGTTCATGCACAACCTGGTAAAGACGGACAAGCCGGAGATGCATGAAATAGAGATAATTCCCCGCTCTGACAATTTCGTGTTCTACACGTTTGTCTTTGGATAAGTTTTTTACTCGTGCCGTGCAGGTCCCATTTATGGAAGAAAAGCAGATCGAGCTTGCAGAGGGCACCGTTGCGCCCGACTTTACAATGAGGGACAGCGAAGGCAGAACCATAAAGCTGTCAGAGTTGCGCGGCAAAAAGAATGTCGTCGTATACTTTTACCCGAAGGATTTCACACCAGGCTGTACCATGGAGGCCATAGAATTTTCCCGCGACTACAAGAAGTTCAGGGATGCCGGGATCGAGATAGTGGGCGTGTCGCCGGACGACGAAGAGTCTCACCAAAAGTTCCGGGACAAGATGGGCATGCCGTACCCGCTTGTTGCAGACACGGAAAATGAAGTCTCTAAAAAGTACGGAGTCTACGGCCTGAAGAGCTTTATGGGCAGGGAATACATGGGCGTCAACCGCTCCACCTTTCTGGTCGACAAGTCAGGCAAAGTAGCCAAGATCTACAGGAAGGTAAAGCCTGCAGGCCATAGCCAGGAAGTGCTCGACGCGCTGCGGGGCTAGCGCCTGCCGTCAAACGCGTAAAATTCAGACATCGGGTCTATCCGGCGGTTGTTCATCACTAGCCCGATCAGCGATCGTATTTCCTCGCAGCATTCTATGAACCTCATGCCCTTTTCAGTCGTGCGGTATACGTTGTTGCCGTCCAGGTCGTGTGCTTTTTCAAGCAGGTTGTGCGCCAGAAGCGCAGAAAAATAGCTCTCCACCTGCGTGCTGCTGATGTTCGCCTTGTATAGGATGTGCGTCTTTTTAGCGCCGCCGCCCATCGCGGAGACCAGTATGTCGTAGACGATGTCGACCTTGCTACGGTGTCGCTCCGTCCTGGACTCGTAATGTGGATTCATGTTATGTCAAAATTCATCAGATTCTCTCTACTTAAGAGAGATACGCAACTAGATTCTGTATTGTCTCTCTATTTTGCCGAGTCCACGAGCTCTGACAGGTGCTCTAAGATCCGGATGTGGTGCTCCTCGTCGACGCTGATGCTCTTTAGCAGCGCGGCGGTTTCAGGATCGTCTGCCATGTCGGCGCACCGCAGAAGCGTGTCCCGCGAGTCTTTTTCGTCCTTGATTGACTCTGAAATCCCCTTTTTCGTAAGGCTGGCGCTCCCTGTCGCCCCTTCAATGCCGGCCATTATCCTAGAGATTGACTCTATGTGGCGCAGGCCATCTGAGAGCAGAGTGTGCAGATAGCTCCGCACAAGGTTGTTCTCGACCGTCGTCAGGATGGACATGTAGTGCATGAGCTCCTTTATCTCGGCGTCGTGTTGGTCCTTTAGCAAAGAATAGAGCTTTTGCTTTCTTTCCATCTGCTTCAGGCGCGAATCCATCGGACAAGGTGGGGCGGCCGGCAATAAAAAACTGGTGGTATCTTTAAATAACTTCCCTAGCCCTTTCCAGATGCTTGGCGTCAATTCAGAGCATCTGCGACTGCCCCTGCCACAAGAAGTACGGGGACAAATCGATATGCGGCAAGTGTGTTGACCGGCACAAGACATCGCCATATTACCAGATCTTGAAAAAGTTTTGACTGGATGCACATCATTCAAATAAGATCAATCCATAATGGATGTGTGAAAGCGCTCCCCATCGTGATAGTCGCGTTAATTGCGGGAGGAGCGGCATCTATTCTGGCATTCTACTACCAGCCCCAGCCAGAGCACGACATTGTAAGCGGGACAGGAGACAATAGTTCCATGCTGGTGGTCTTCTTTGAGAACGCGACCAACCTGACAAACAACGAGCAGGACTCTGTCTACGGCCAGGTCGCGGCGTGGGACAGCAGCGTCTACGTCCTGTGGCAGGACTCTGTCAGTGGCAGGAACTATGACATTTTCATCAAAAAAAGTAGTGACAACGGGACTACTTTTGGAACGCCGGCCAACCTTAGCAACAATCCCGGCTTTTCAGAGCACCCCCAGCTGTCGGCTTTTGGAAGCAGCGTCTACGTAGTGTGGGCCGATAACACGCCGGGCAACCGGGAAGTGCTTTTTGCAAGGAGCACCGACAACGGGACCAGCTTTGAAAACGCGCAGAACCTCAGTAACGATGCTTCAGACTCGTACAACCAAGAGATGGCAGCCTTTGGTGACAACATTTACGTGGTGTGGGCTGACCGGTACGAGCAGGAAAATACAAGCGTACTGTTCAGGGCAAGCAATGATGGCGGCGCTACTTTTAGCGAGACGATCGAGATCAGCGGCCAGGCCAACGTCGGGACTTTCCCCAAGGTCGCCGCATACGGAGACGACGTATACGTGACATGGAACGTGGTAGATGACGGCCTGTACTTTGCAAAGAGCTCGGACGGGGGAAGCACTTTTGGAAGCGTGACAAAACTTGGCGACAGTTCCGGCGAGTCACAGGTTTCAGCCTACAACAACACAGTCTATGTCATATCAGGAGGCCTTGACCCGGTGGAGGCTAACGGCCTGTTATTCTTGAACAGCGTTGACGGCGGTGAAACGTTTGCGGATCCGATAGTGATCGATATGGAAGGAAAATTCGCAAACCCGACGAATGTTGAAGTGATAGCTGACCGCGATGTCGCGTACGTGGTAGGCCAGGTCTTTTCAGGAGGCAACGAAGAGATCCTCTTGATGCCAATTTCTGGAAATAATGCGACTGGCTTGGTCAACCTGAGCAAGAACGAGAAGATTTCCGAGTGCCCGTCGATAGCGATGGCTGGTGACAACATCTATGTCGTGTGGGAGGACCTGACTCCGGGCAACCACGAAGTGCTGTACGCAAAAGGCAGCAAAATATGAAAAGGTGCGGGAGGTGGGATTTGAACCCACGAACCCCTAAGGGATAAGAGCCTCAGTCTTACGCCTTTGGCCATGCTGGGCGACTCCCGCGCCCGTTAACACGCTTTCCCCGCGCTAATTTGAATATTACGTGGCGGTAATGGTTTTTATAATGCCTAGGGACATTGACAAAAGAAGATGCTCATCCCTGTTCGCTGTTTTACCTGCGGCAACCTTATCGCAGACAGGTACGCCGAGTATTCAAACCGAGTAAAGGCCGGCGAGGACCCGGCGAAGGTCATGGACTCGCTCAACATAAAGCGCTACTGCTGCAGGAGGATGTTCATTTCAAGTATCGAAACGATCTACCAGATAATCCCGTACTACGAGGCGCTGAGAAGGCGCATGTCGGAAATCCAGTCCGAGATAGAATAATAATAAATAACGTCGCGCCGGGTCACACTTATGCCCTCTATCACCTCGGTCCGTGGCAGAATAGTTTTCAACAGCAGGGGAAGCAAGACCATCGAAATCGACGTCGTGACTGACAGCAAGTTCACTGGAAGGGCGTGCGCGCCGTCCGGGGCGTCTGTGGGCAGGTTCGAGGCCCAGAGCTTCCCTGAGAACAAGGCGGAAAAGGCCCTTGCGGCGTTCAACGCGAATTCAAAAAAGTTTGTCGGCCTGCAGGCAGAGAATCTGCAAGCGGTGTTTGACGTATTAAGATCAATCGACAGGACAGACAACTATGCCACTATCGGCGGTTCTGTCGCGTACGCGCTTTCCATCGCGGCCGTCGACTCGGCCGCCAGGGCGCTCAACGTCCCGCTTTTCAAGCTGCTCAAGCCGAGCAAGCCTTACCGGTTCCCGTTCCCGCTAGGCAACATACTTGGCGGCGGGGCTCATGCGGGACCCGGCACTCCAGACATACAGGAGATTCTGGCGTGCCCGGTGGGCGCAAAGAGCATCAACGAAGCATTAGAGATGAACTTCAAGCTGCACGCCGAGACGCGAAAGGTCATCGAGTCGATCGACAGGCGCTTCACCTACGGCAGGGGCGACGAAGGCGCGTGGGCTCCCAACGTGAACAACGACCAGGCGCTTGAAATCGTAGAAAAGGCGGTGAAGAACTGCGGCTACACGCTTGGCAGGGAAATGGCAATCGGGATCGACTTTGCGAGCTCGTCATTCTGGGACGAAAAGAACGAGGTTTACGACTACACCCGGCAGGGAGTCAAGAGGAACACCGGCGAGCAGATCGAGTTTGCAAGCAGGCTGATGCGCGACTACAAGCTGGTCTACGCCGAAGACCCGGTGCACGAAGGAGATTTTGAAGGTATGGCGGTTCTTACGAAAAAGAACGGCAAGACGCTGGTGACGGGCGACGACATGCTGGTCACGAACGCAGGCAAGGTGAAGGAGGCGGTGAAGTACGGCGCGTGCAGCGGAGCGATACTGAAGGTCAACCAGGCAGGCAGCCTGTACGATGCGATAAAGTTTGCCGAAGAATGCAGGAAAAATGGCATCAGGATTATAACGTCGCACAGGTCCGGCGAGTCCGTTGACTCGCACATCTCGCACATCGCAGTGGCCACGGGCTCGAAGATGATAAAGACTGGCGTCCTTGGAGGCGAGCGCATTGCCAAGCTTAACGAGCTTGTGCGCCTGACAGAGTATGATTTAATAGAAGGTATGGCAGAACTGTCCTCTGCGTAATATGAGCAATCCTGAAGACGCCACTGACATTGAAGAGGCCGGCGCGGTGACAGAAGAGTCTGCGCCAGTTGAAACCCAGGAAGGTCAGGAGGCAATTGATACCGATAATTTAGAAAAGATGATACTTTCCACAGGCATCCGCGTAGGCACCCCGGTCAAGACAAAGTTCATGGCGCCGTTCATAGTCAAGGCCAACCCGGAGGGCCTCTACATACTTGACATCAGCAAGACTCTGGCAAGGGTCGACGTTGCTGCAAAGTTCATTGGCAGGGCAAGCATTTCCAAGGTTGCTGTGACTTCTGCCCGCGAATACGGCAAGACCCCGGTGGAAAAGTTCTGCGAGATCACGGGCGCGATGCCGATTCTGGGACGCTTTATGCCCGGCACGTTCACCAACCCGTCGCTCCCTGCATACATGGAGCCGGAAATCGTGGTCGTGACCGACCCGCAGGCAGACCAGCAGGCCGTCCTTGAAGCCACGAGGGCGGGAGTGCCAGTAATCGCCATTGCCAACAGCGACAACGTGACTGCAAAGGTCGACTTGGTGATACCTGCAAACAACCGCGGACGCAAGGCGCTTGCCACGGTCTACTGGCTCCTCGCAAGGGAAGTCCTCAAGAAGCAGGGAGCCATCAAGTCAGACAGCGAAATGCTGGAAAAAGCTTCCATCGACGACTTTGAAACAAAGTTAGTCGAGGAAGTATCTTGACAAAAAGGGCGCCAGCAGTCGCAGGCATGTTTTATCCCGACAACCCTCGAGAGCTGAGGGGGCTTGTCGACCAGTCTTTCCGCAACCAGCGCTTTGGCCCCGGCAGGGCCCCGCCTTCTTTCACCAAGCGCAGGATCTATGGCATCGTCTCGCCCCACGCCGGCTATGTCTATTCCGGGGCAGTCGCCGCAAACGGCTTTTACGAAGCGTCGGCTTTTGATTTTCACGACGTCATAATGGCCGGCCCGAACCACTACGGCATCGGGTCGTTTGTAGCCGCCATGAAGGAGGGCATGTGGGAGACTCCGCTTGGAGAGGTCAAGGTCAACTCGGAGCTGGCAGAGGAAATCGCAGGGAGATCGTCAACCCTTGATTTTGACGACTTTGCACACAGCCGCGACCACTGCCTTGAAGTCCAGCTGCCGTTCCTGCAGTACATAAAGGAAGATTTCAGGATCGTGCCAATAGTCCTCGTGTCGCAGAGGAGCGACACCGCCTACGACCTCGGAAACGCGATATCAGAGACCATCGTTGAAAAAGGCATGCTCGACAGCACGCTGCTCATCGCGTCGTCCGACTTTACCCACTACGAGCCAAACAGCGACGCACACCGAAAGGACGGCGAGCTGATAAAAGCGATCCTTGCCCTTGACGTTAACAAGTTTTATGCGGTCCTTGAGAGGCTGGACGTCTCCGCCTGCGGCTACGGCGCCATCGCAACAATGATGGTCGCCGCAAGGAACCTCGGAGCCACCCGTGGCGAGCTGTTAAAGTATGCGACAAGCGGAGACGTCACGGGGGACACCGGCGCGGTAGTTGGGTACTCTTCGATAGTGTTTGTATGACAAAGGGCAAGGCGTCT
>DATFDX010000060.1:0-5834 GCA_035251875.1 Nitrososphaera sp.
AACTAAGTTCGATCTTTTTTCTTTTTATTTATCCGTAAATCGAGTTACTTGACAACTGCTGTTTTAGTTTCATCTCGATCTGCGCCTTTGGCAGCGCGCCCACCATCACGTCGACTGCCTTGCCGTTCTTGAACATCATCATGGTCGGGATGCTCTGTATGCCAAACGACGCCGAGATCATCTGGTTCTCATCCACGTTGACCTTGCCAAACGCGACTTTGCCGGAATATTCTCTCGCCAATTGCTCGATGATCGGCGAGACAATCCTGCAGGGCCCGCACCACGGCGCCCAAAAGTCCACGAGCATGATTGGATATTTCGCAATCTCGATCTTGAAGTTAGAGTCGGTCAGGATCACCGGCTCGGTGAGAGCGGACATCATCGCCTTCGCGGCTACCGCCTTTTGCAGCTCGGCCATCTTTCTCTGCTTGATCGCCTCAAGCTCTTCGTCAGAATTCATGTAATGAGAAATGACACGGCAGTGGCTATATTCCTTCCGAGGCGATACGTAATTATTGTCTGGTCGGCTTTTCAGATCTGCCTTGGAAAACGACGATACCGTCGAGCAATCTCAGGAGGACAAGCCTGTAGAGCAGGACCTAGAAGCGTTGAGGTCAGAGCTCCAGTCCGTCAAGGACGAGTTGAGAAAGGCGAGGGAATCCTCGGAGGGCAGCCTCAGCAAGCTAAAGTACCTCATGGCCGATTTTGACAATTACCGCAAGCAGATGGAAAGGCAGGCTGCCGCAAAGGCAGACTCTGCCAAGGCCGAACTGCTGCTAAAGTTTCTCAACATACGGGACGACTACCACCGTGCACTGCTTGTGGCAAAGCAGGCAAAGTCGGAGCCGGTCGTGATCGAGGGGCTGGAAGGCATATTGAAGAACATCGACTCGCTTCTCGCCTCAGAGGGCGTCAGGGAGATCGAGACGGTCGGGACGCCCTTTGACCCCCAAGTGCACGACGCCATAGCCCACACTGCGCGAGACGACGTCGAAGAAAACACAGTCAGCGCCGAGATAAGGAAGGGCTATGTCCTCAACGGCAGGGTGTTGAGGCCCAGCATGGTCGAAATTTCAAAGAAGATAATTAAAAATAGCGTTTCTGATAATAAACAGGAAGACAGAGGAGAATAGCAAATGGGCAAGATAATAGGCATTGACCTCGGAACCAGCAATTCGGCGGCCGCAGTCCTGATAGGCGGCAAGCCGACGATAATCCAGGCGGCAGAAGGCACTTCGGTAGGCGGCAAGGCGTTCCCGTCGGTGGTGGGCTTCACCAGGGACGGCCAGCTTATAGTGGGCGAGCCTGCGCGTCGGCAAATGATATCAAACCCTGAAGGGACCGTCATCGCGGCAAAGCGCAAGATGGGCACCGATTTCAAGTTCAGGGTATTTGGCAAGGAATACACGCCGCAGCAGGTGTCGTCTTTCATCCTGCAAAAGATAAAGCGCGATGCGGAAGCGTTCCTAGGCGAGCCGGTCGACCGTGCAGTCATTACCGTGCCGGCGTATTTCAATGACAACCAGCGCCAGGCGACAAAGGACGCGGGCGAAATAGCCGGCCTGCAGGTCGTCAGGATAATCAACGAGCCTACAGCCGCGTCGCTTGCGTACGGCCTAGACAAGGCAGGCAAGGACCTGAAGATCATGGTCTTTGACCTTGGCGGAGGCACGCTTGACGTCACCATAATGGAGATGGGCGGCGGCGTGTTCCAAGTCAAATCTACTTCCGGCGACACACAGCTTGGAGGAACCGATATGGACAACACTCTTGTCGAATACGTCGTGCAGGAATTCCGCAAGCAGTCCGGCCTCGACGTCAGAAGCGACAAGGCCGCAATGATGAGGATAAGGGACGCCGCGGAAAAGGCCAAGATAGAGCTTTCAAACGTAGTCACCACAGAGATCAACCTGCCATTCCTTGCCTACGACCAGCAGTCGGGCCCAAAGAACCTGATACTGCAATTGACAAGGGCAAAGCTCGAAGAATTGCTTAAGCCGATAATCGACAGGTGCAGGCAGCCGATGCAGCAGGCCATGCAGGACGCCAAGATGACGCCATCAGACGTCGACAAGATAATCCTCATCGGCGGGCCAACGAGGATGCCAATGGTGAGGCAGTTCGTGGCGTCGGTTATGAACAAGGAGCCGGAGCGGGGCATCGACCCGATGGAGGCGGTGGCGATGGGAGCTGCGGTGCAGGGCGCGATAATCGCCGGCGACGTTTCGACGGACATTCTGCTAGTGGACGTGACCCCGCTTACGCTTGGTGTAGAGGTGCTGGGCGGGCTGAAGGAGCCGCTCATAGACCGCAACACGACGATACCGACTAAAAAGAGCAAGGTCTTCACAACCGCGGCCGACTACCAGACGGCGGTGACGATACACGTGGTGCAGGGCGAGCGGCCGATGGCAAACGACTGCGTGTCGCTTGGCATGTTCAACCTGTCGGGCATACCGCCGGCTCCAAGGGGCGTGCCGCAGATAGAAGTGACGTTTGACATCGACGCAAACGGCATAATGAACGTGGCTGCAAAAGACATGGCGACCCAGAAGGAAGCCAAGATCACAATAACAGCGAACAACAAGCTGTCGAAAGACGACATTGAAAAGCTAAAGCGCGACTCGGAGCAGTTTGCCGAGGCTGACAGGAAGAAAAAGGAGGAGGCCGAGGTCCGCAACGAGGCCGACAACCTCATCTACGCGGCCGACAAGCTGGTCAAGCAGGACCTAAAGGACAAGGTAAAGCCGGAGCAGGTGGAAAAGGTCAACAAGCTCACCCAGGAGATCCGTGACGCGATTGCAAGCAACAACGTGGAGGGCATCAAGGCAAAGATACAGGAATTGAAAAACATCCTTGCGGAAATAAGCACCGCGGCGTACCAGGGCGCCGGCACGGCTCCATCCGGTGCCGCGGGTCCGCAGGCAGGGGGCGAAGACGCCGGTGCCGGCTTTGGGGGCGGGCAGGCTGGAAGCGCGGCAGGACCAAACCCCAACCCATGACAATAATTGAACGCGCGGCAGATACGGTGAAAAAGCAATGAGCGGCAAGCGGGACTATTACGAAATTCTTGGCGTCCAAAAAGGCGCTGGCAAGGAAGAGATCAAGGGCGCCTACCGCAAGCTGGCTCTGCAATACCACCCTGACAGGAACAAGGACAAGACGGCGGAGGAAAAGTTCAAAGAGATATCAGAGGCGTACGCCGTGCTCTCTGACGATGAGAAGCGCAAGCGCTACGACACGTACGGCCACGTCGGGCAGGAGGAGGTCTTCCGCGGCTCTGAGGCGAACTTTGACGAGATATTCCGCGACATGGGTTTTGGGGGATTCCGCGACATATTCGAGCAGTTTTTTGGCGGCGGAAGGCGCGGTGGGTTCTTTGGCGATGACCTGTTCAGCTTTGGCGGCGGCCGGCGCAAGGGGCGCGACATCGTCTACGACATGGAGCTCACGCTTGGAGACGTGCTGAAGGGAAGGAAGGAGGAAGTAGATGTGCCGCGCGTCGGCAGGTGCGACACCTGCGGCGGGACCGGGGCGGCGCCGGGCACGAAGGCGCGCAGGTGCACCGTATGTGACGGCCACGGTCAGACAAAGCGCGTCTACAGCCAGAACCGGTTTTCCACGTTTGTCACGATGGAGCCATGCAGGACCTGCGAGGGCCGCGGCCAGATAATAGAGCGGCCGTGCGGCGACTGCAAGGGGACGGGCAGAGCAAAACAGGTGAAAAAGATCAAGCTGGAAATCCCACCGGGTGTGGAGGACGGGATGGCGTACCAGATGCGCGGGGAAGGCGAGATGTCGGACTCGGGCGTACCTGGCGATCTAGTGGTCAGGCTCAGGGTCAAGCCCGATCCAAAATTTGAAAGGCTAGAAGACGGTCATCTGCTGTACAACTTGGACGTCAAGTTCACTGACCTGGCGCTTGGCACAGAACTCAAGGTGCCCACGCTCGAAGGGGCGGAAAAACTGAAAATACCACAGGGGACGGCCGCAAACACCATCCTCAAGATAAAGGGCAAGGGGCTCCCACGCTACGGCGGCTCAGGGAGGGGCGACCAGCTGGTGAGGATAACCGTCAGGGTCCCCGGCAAGCTCAGCGACAGGCAAAAGTTGCTTCTCAAGGAGCTTGACAGGGAACTGGGCGACTGAAACCATACTTTAAAATAGAAATTCCGCCCACTTTTACAGCATGTCGTCACCGTTTGATGAATGGTTTAGCAAGAGAAGGCGCATCGGATCGTGGTTCCCGGACATTGACGAGATGATGAAGGAAATGGAAAAGATGATGCAAGAGGCCTTCAAGAACATCGAGCAGCAGATCCCAAAGAACCTCATTAAGGAGCGCAAGATGGACGACGGCTCTGTGGTCAGGGAAATGGGCCCAATAGTTTATGGATATTCAGTCAAGATCGGCCCTGACGGCAAGCCCGAAGTACGCAAGTTCGGCAACATCAACTCCTTTCCCAATCTGCTCGGGGGCGGAGTGGCGGTAAAGGAAGAGCGCGAGCCCCTGGTGGACGTCATCAAGGGCAAGGACGAGCTGCGCGTAGTCGCCGAAGTGCCCGGCGTCAGCAAGGAAAACCTGCGCGTGACTGCAGACGAACGCTCAGTCACGATCGAGTCCATGACAGGACAGCCGCGCTACCACAAGCGCGTTGAATTGCCAGAAGTAGTCGAACCCCAGACAGCGAAATCGACGTACAAGAACGGCATACTTGAAGTGTCGTTCAAGCTGAAGGGCAAGGCAAGCTCTGGCGTCAACATCAACATCGAATAGCTGCACAAAACGATATTATATTCGCTAGATAGCAACGAGCGTGTGCGGGGGTCGCCCAGCCCGGTCAAAGGCGTGAGATCAATTCTGACACGACGCTCAGATGTTGCAGTTTGACTGGGACACCTCATCCCTTAGGGGTTCGTGGGTTCAAATCCCACCCCCCGCACCTTTTTACTAGTAACGGTATAAATATGAATAATACCTTACTATGCATATCATGGTCACAAAAAATAAGTGCCTTACAGACTGTGCAATCTACGTTTACCTGCCCACGGTCGGAATGGCAGATCAATGGAAATCAATGGCTGACAAGTCCAAGATTTCAATTTCCAAATTCGTTATTGAACACGTTGAAAACTCATTGAAGCAGGAAGAGGAAAACTAGAAACACTATATTTCATGGGCTGAACTTCTAAAACAGCAAAAGGAAAAGGACGATGAGGTAACCAAACTAAATCAGGATAATCGTCTGTTGAAAATGCTTGCAGACAATTTGGACAAGGAATTGAAAAAGTATCGGGCTCGACCGTTTGCTGAAGACAAGGGTCATTTCAGGGGTGTAATGGAATATGACAGAGACCTGATAGACCTTCTTAGAAAGAATCAGACAATTGACAATGACCATCTGTTGAAGGACCTAGGAATCTCTCCAAAAGACATGGATTTGGTGAAGGCTGTGAACAGGCAGTTGCATTATCTGGAGGCGTACGGACTGGTAGAACCCACTGCAAGGGGTTGGAGATGGACAGGCTAGAATGGCAACAATGCCAGAAATTACGCTTCACGAAACATCGCCGATTGTCGATAGTATTAAGCTTGTCTCAGAATTTGAAGGCGATTGCAGATAGACACCTCACAGATGAAACCATTGGCAGGTACGTCACCACTAAAGCTGTTCTTTGGATTTCTGGAGGAAAGGAATCAGACGATACGTGACGTTGACAAGCATGTGTTGAAGGAATTTATCCACTATAGACGACAACAGGGGGTTGACCAAAAGACACTGGAAAACAATTTCAGTGCATCATCCACCTTCTATGAGTTTTTATGCTTTGAG
>DATFDX010000061.1:0-4468 GCA_035251875.1 Nitrososphaera sp.
CGGCCAGCAGGATCGGGCTTGCAGAATCAAGGGCTGCAAGCGCCATGTATAAAACGAGGAAGCTGGTTCCCATTGCCAGGTTGGTCAGAGGCCCAATCCATGAAACCCTTCCGCTGCGGCTCTGGGAAAGGTTCCCGCTGACCCAGACCACCCCGGGTGCTATGAACTTGAAAGGAAAGAACGGGAGCGCCGAGATCGCCGTCATGACCGCCCCGTAGAATATTATCCTGAACTCTGCCCACGCCCGGTAGAACTGGGCAAGGAACTTGTGCCCAAGTTCGTGCACAAGAAACGCGCTAACAAAGACTGCGAGCAGCTGCACAGAAAAAAGATCCAGTTCTAACCTGAACCCGAAAATTGACATGCCGACTACTGTCACGAGCGCCGTCGCTATCGCAAGGTGGAGGACTTCGGTCTTTGAGAATCGCAGATAGATCACGTCGTAAAGCGCGGACCTGATACGCTCCTGCGGCAGACCCGCCCTTTCGTGTATGTGTTCCAGAAATTCGCGGTCCCTTGCAGGCTGCTTCAGGTACTCTTTTAAGAATATGCAGTTGTGGTTGGGCGGCAGCCTGTGGACAGAACAGAACACGCCTTCGCAGTAGCGGCATTTGAACGGGATTGCTTCGTCGGTGCCACAAAGTTCGCAGCGCATTTAATGCAGTACTCTATACGTTGCAATCACTATTAAATGAAGATGCTCTAGTCATCGCCCTTGTTGTGACCCTTTCCTTTGCCCTTGTTTTCATCATCGCGTTCTTCGTCGTCTTCAAAATCCGCAACATCATCTAGCAGGCTCAGTAGGAGTTTTGGAATCAGGTCTTGTTCCGACTCGTCCGGCAGGTCATCGTCATTTTCTTCTTCTTGCTCGTCAGGTTGCGTTGGTGATACAGGCTCATCCTCTATTTCCGTGTTTACAACATCTTCTTCAGTGCCCGCCGGTACTTCGTCGACTTTTGTGGCGTTTGTATAGACCAGCGTTTCTGTCTCTGCAGTATCATTGATGAATTCGATATTTTCAATATCAGCCGGTTCGTCAGCAATCCTTTCTATCACTGGCGCCGGTTCTGTCTGCAGCTCCACTTCATTAACGGGCGAGGCTGCTTCGTCCGGCACCAGACCGTCAGAAGACGCATATGCAAACAATATGACAGAGCCGGCAATTGTGCCGACCATCGCAAGCGCGACTATCAGGCCGTGCAGGCTCTTGTCCCGATTGTCGCTTTCCTTCGGGCCGCTGCGGCTCTTGCCAAGGTCGGTCATTGACAGAATAGAATTGCTCCCAAAGTTATTATCCTGTATCTGAGGGGAATCTGGAAGATTCGTATAGAAATCAGGTCAACTGGCAGCTAAGAATTAGCCTTCAAACGGCATCTCGCGCATCTGCGCGTGACCTGACGCCTTTTCGTGGTCGCTTGCGTCTGCCTTGAAGAGAAAGACAGTCTTGCAGTCGGCGCAAAAATAGATCCTGTCAAGTTTTTCTACTGTTACCCCCGCCCCCGCTGGCAACATTCAGCATTTCTCTGCCCCATTAAAGCTATAAACGCTGTGGATTAACAATATAGACGCACAATAGCAAGAATGTTTACAAATTGAGATTGGCAGGCTACGATCAAGCACTTTTTAAAACCCCGATATGTAGATATCAACAACAGGCATGGAAAGGCTGCAGAAAACCCTCCTCATTTCTCTTGTCTCGGTTTCGGCTGCGGCGTGGATCGCATCACAGGCGTTCCAGGCCGACATGATGAGGGCCATGGTCGCGCCGTACAGCGCCCTGTCCATCTCGCTTTTTGTGGCAGTCTGGACCGCAGGTATGGCGGCAATGATGTTCCCGGCCATATCGCCGGTAGTCCTGCTGTACAACAGGCTAGTCAAGAACAGGGACAGCAGCGCGACCCTGATGGTTGAAGGCGGCAGGTACCCGATAAAGATGGCGCTGTTTGTGGGCTGCTACCTTGCGGTGTGGGCCCTGACCGGCCTTGCGCTGCTGCTTGGCTGGTCGCTCCTGCTGAACGGCGCGGCCGCCGGGATGTCATCTGTCATTTACGGCGCGATACTGGTTGCCGCCGGCGCTTACCAGTTCAGCCCGCTCAAGGCAAAGTGCCTCGGTTACTGCGAATCGCCGATGAGCTTTTTCATGAGAAGGTGGAGGAACGGGGCCGCCGGCGCGGTGACGATGGGGACGTACCACGGCCTATACTGCCTCGGATGCTGCTGGCCATATTTCCTGTTGATGGTGGCGCTCGGGTGGATGGACATTTTATGGATGGCGCTCTTTGCCGGGATAATCTTTGGAGAAAAAATGTGGTCGCGTGGCATATGGGTTTCAAGGGCGGCAGGAATAGGGCTCGCGATTGCTGGCGTGATGGCGATGTTTGGGGTCATAGATATTTCCGGCGGCCATAACGCTATGATGGCTGATCAGGAAATGCCGGCAATGCAGGAATCTGGTCCTACGCAAGAGCAAATGGATGATAGCGTGCAAGAGCCTGTAGAAGATCAGATGTCTGACGATGGCATGGGCATGTAATCAAAGATCGTCTTTTGCATCTTTGTCTGGCTTTCCTCTTCGTGCATCGACACCAGGTTTGTAACCCTCAGGCCGATCTTTCTGACAGCAGGGGTTTGATCGTCAAGAGAAAACCTGCCGAGCAGCTGCTCGATTACAGAAGAGATGCTTTCGCGTTTTGCTTGCAGTTCGGAAAATGACGTTTCGCGAGTTTCTATCGTAAAGTCAGTCCGTACCAGCTTTACCCCGACCGTTCGAAACATGTAGCCGCGCCGGACAAGCCGGCCATAGATCTCGTCCACCAGCTCGCTCAAGTAAACAAGTATCCTGTCTCTGTCGCGTGTGAACTCGTCCAGTGTGTGCTCGGTGCTCAGCGAAACGTGGTCTTCCCTTGGCTGGACCGCCTCGTCGTCCGAGCCGTTTGCAACCCTCCACATCCACAGCCCGTTCCTGCCAAACTTCTCTGTCAGCTTTTGCACGTCGCATGCGGCCAGCTGGCCTATTGTCTGTATTCCGATCTTTTTCAATGTCTGCTGCGTCTTGGGCCCTATCCCGGATATCCGCCCGACTTCGAGGGGCGCAAGGAAGCTGCCAAGCCGGCTTGGGTGCACCACCGTGAGCCCGTCGGGCTTTTTAAAGTCAGACGCTATTTTTGCGATTGATTTTGATGGCGCGACTCCAATAGACACGCGCAGGCCGCACTGCTCATGTACCGCTGCCTTTATCCGGGCGGCATGCTCGTGTGGTCCGGCAGCGGCGCCCTTGCTGCAGTCAAGAAACGCCTCGTCGATGCTGGCCCGCTCCAAGACGTCTGCAAACTGCTCAAGAACGCCCATCACCTTCTCCGACACCTGCTGGTAGTACGGGATGTCCACCGGCCTGAGAACAAGATCAGGGCAGAGCGCAATCGCCCTTGCAAGCGGCATTGCGGACCTGACGTCGAACTTTCTCGCTTCGTACGAGCACGAAGAGACCACGCCCTTTGTTATCTTCTCTTTCTGATCCGTCATTATCACCGCGTGGGGCTTGCCGGCGAGCGCCGGCTCGCGCAGCTCTTCGCACGAAGGGTAAAAGGCGTTCAGGTCGAAGCACATCACCACCCTGCCGACCCACGGCTCGCTGCATGCAAGCGCCGGCACAGGGAGCGGGCCGGCGTACTTTTTCTCTGGCAGGCCCAGCAGCTTCAGGATTTTGTTGGCCCGGTCTGGGCTGTCGACTATGATGCTTGCAAATTCGAGCCGCTCCTGCTCTGAATTTTCTTTTATTTTTTCGATCCACGCGTGATCGTTGCCGCCTGACAGGCGCAGGCTGACAAAATCTGAAGTGACCACAGGATTCATGTGCCCGTCAGACCACATGACGGCGGCGCCGTGCCTCCGCAGGATGTTGTACGTGATGTCCTGAAACCACGACGCGTTGCCAAACTCTATCGCCGCGGAATAACCATGATACACGCACGTGCCCAGGAGTTTGTCGAGCCATTCCCTTCCTTCCAGGAGCTTCAGCGCGGCCGGCACCTGCAGCACCACTGCAAGGACCTTCTCTTCTATCGCGGCGAGCCCTTCAAGAAACTGCCCGAGCAGGTCGCAGTCTGTCGCCTGCCTTGGCACCCGGACCACGAAGCGAAAGCCGTCCGGCGTCTCCCCGGCCCACCTCCTGAGCGCGTGGCTCTGCCCGGCCTGCACGCTGACTGCTGCGAGGTCGAATACGCGCGAATAGTAGGCAAGGTAGTCCTGCGGGCCAAGCGTTGGAGGGTAAAAGCCCGAGACCCAGCTCCCGTACCTCCAGCCCGAGCAGCCTACAAAATATTTTGTCAAGCATCGGCAAGCTTGTGGCGATCGGATATAACCACTGCAGCACTAGCCAGAGAGGGGGAGGTTCTCGATGTCCGTCAGGCGGTTCATGTTGATGTTGGCAGGGACCTTTTTCCTCTCCATGGTCTCGACCTTGGGGTGG
>DATFDX010000062.1:0-2851 GCA_035251875.1 Nitrososphaera sp.
CTATACGTCGCAGATCGAAGAGATAATCAAGTACCTGGACAAGCTGGACACGATATCGCTAGAGCAAGAAAAGCCTATCGCTGTGAAAAAGAAATTTGCGGACCTGCGGCCGGACGATCCTACAGATTTTGGAGCCGACGCGCTGGGCACAAAGTACAGGAAGGACGGCTTTGTGAAAGGGCCGAGGATGACCTGAGATGCCGCTCTACACCCTCGGCGCGGGGCAGGTGGCCACCGGCATTAAGAACAGGGAGTTTTCAGCCGAAGAGTACGTCTGCCAGCTTCTTGAAAGGATAGAAAAGGTAGAACCGAAGGTAAACGCGTTTGTTACTGTCAACAAGGAAGCTGTAGAGCGGGCGCGCACGATTGACAAAATGGTAAGGGACTGCGGCCGGGCCGGGCCGCTTGCCGGCGTCGCGGTGAGCATCAAGGACAACATTTGCACAAAGGGGATCAGGACCACCTGCGCCTCGAAGATGCTGGAGGCGTACGTGCCGCCGTACGACGCGACCGTCGTGAAGAGGTTGCAGGAGGCCGGCGCCATAGTGATCGGCAAGACGAACCTTGACGAGTTTGCGATGGGGTCCACGACAGAGTTTAGCAGGCACGGCACCACCAGGAACCCGTGGAACATCGGGAGGGTGCCCGGAGGCTCGTCCGGCGGGAGCGCCGCAAGCGTCGCCGCCCTGGAATGCGCGGCGTCGCTGGGCTCTGACACCGGCGGCTCTGTCAGGTGCCCTGCCAGCTTTTGCTCTGCGGTGGGATTAAAGCCGACGTACGGCCTGGTAAGCAGGTACGGGCTGGTGTCGTACGCAAACAGCCTTGAGCAGATAGGGCCGGTCGGCAGGGCTGTTTCAGATGTTGTGTCGGTGCTGAACGTTATAGCCGGCGCAGACGAAAACGACCACACCACGGCAGGCGGCAAGCCCGCATATTCGCTGCATGAAAGAAAGGGCCTGCGCGTCGGACTGGTACAAGAGTTCATACAAGGCGCCGACCCGGCGGTTGCAAAGGTGATCCACAGGGCTGTCGACACCCTGTCAGGGCAGGGGTGCAGGTGCGAAGAAACATCGCTTGCGTCGGTGCAGTACGCCCTTGCGTCCTACTACACCATCGCGACGGCGGAAGCTAGCAGCAACCTTGCGCGCTATGACAACGTCCGCTACGGGTTTGACATGAGCCCGGAGGGCTACGAGTGGAACAGCTACTTTGCAAAGGCGCGCAGCAACTTTGGAGAGGAAGCCAAGAGGAGGATAATCGTCGGCTCGTATGTGCTTTCGTCTGGCTATTACGGCAAGTACTACCTGAAGGCGCAGCAGGTGCGCTCTCTTCTCAAGCGCGAGCTAAAGGCGCTTTTCAAAAAGTACGATGTCCTGATAGGCCCCACGATGCCGATACTGCCGTTCAAGATAGGCGAAAAAATAGACGACCCGCTCAAGATGTATCTTGTCGACATTGACACTGTGGTTGCAAACCTCACGGGCATGCCGGCAATGTCGGTGCCTGCCGGCTTTTCCGACGGCCTGCCAGTCGGCCTGCAGATAATGGCAGACGAATTTGCAGAGCAGACGATGCTGGACGCGGCGCACATGTTCGAGCAGGCTGCCAAGGTGCAGAGGAGCCCCGATCTGTAATGGAGGCCAAGATGGGGCTTGAAATCCACTGCCAGCTGACCGGCGCCAAGAGCAAGCTGTTCTGCCGGTGCGCCTGCGACTACCGCGGAAGATCACCAAACGCAAACACGTGCCCCACGTGCTTGGGGCTGCCCGGGACGCTGCCGCTCCTGAACCAGAAAGCAGTAGAGTTTGCCGGCATGATCTCGCTTGCGCTTGGCTGCAAGGTCCCCGACGAAATCGCGTTCTACAGGAAGAACTACTTTTACCCCGACCTGCCCAAGAACTTTCAGCTGACGCAATACAACGCGTACGGCATAACCAGCATAGGCGTTGATGGCAGGCTCGAGTACGGCGACGGCAAGAGCGCGAGGATAAGGCGGGTCCAGCTTGAGGAGGACCCCGGGAGACTCGTCTACGAGGGCGGCAGCATGGAGACGAGCGTCTACGCCCTGATCGATTACAACAGGGCAGGCGTCCCGCTCGTAGAAATAGTGACAGAGCCGGACTTTAGTGATCCAAAGGACGTCAGGATGTTCCTCGATAAGGTGACGTCGATAATAGAGCACCTTGGGGTGTGCGACACGAAACTGGAAGGGGCGGTGCGCTGCGACGCCAACGTGTCGGTGGGCGGCGGCAACAGGGTAGAGATAAAGAACGTCAGCTCGTTTGCCGACGTGGAAAAGGCTGTGCGCTACGAGATCACCAGGCAGAGGACGATGGCGTCGCGCGACATTGAGGTCCGGTCTGAGACGCGCCACTGGGACGACGCAAGGAAGGTGACGAAAGAGTCGAGGACAAAGGAGGAAGAGCAGGACTACCGCTACTTCCCCGAGCCGGACATTCCGGCGGTGGTGCTTGGAGGCGAGTTTGTCTCTTCCATAACGCAGTCGATGCCAGAGCTGCCCGACGCCCGCAAGGATCGCTTTGTGTCAAAATACGCCCTTTCGGCCCACGTCGCGCAGGTATTGATCGACAACAAGGAGCTGGCGGACTTTTTCGAGTCGGCGATCAAGCTGCATCCGTCGCCAAAAGAGATTGCAAACTGGCTAGTCACCGACCTGATGAGCTTTGTGGACGAGCGGCAGAAGGAGCAGGAGCGGTCGCTGTTTGCGGGACTAAAGATCGGGCCGGAGCACATCGCCGATCTGGCAAGGCTGGTAGACCAGGACGTGATAAACAGGGCCACCGCGAAACAGATCCTGGGCCAGATAGTCGGGACTGGCGAGATGCCCTCT
>DATFDX010000063.1:0-4745 GCA_035251875.1 Nitrososphaera sp.
GCTGACTTTGCCGCACTGCCGCAGCCCCTCAGCTTCAAAGCAGATCCTGTTTGATTTCAAAAACTTCAAGCTGTCGTTCTTTAGCAGGTCCTTCATGTCAGACGGAATGATGATTATTGTGGTCATGTCGTCCTGGTCCCAGTCCTGCTCAAACTTGCTCTCCGGGATCGCGCCCACCGTGTCCGGCTCTGGTACGTAGGTGAGCATTCTCCGCTCGTCGCTGCTGTAGCCTGACACGACCATAGCGTGTTGTACCGTGCCCTGTATGCCCGGCATTATGACGATCGGCGGTATGCCCTGGTCAACCCGCTTTTTCAGGTCCTTTATCGAGCTCTTGTAGATGTACGACGCAAAGCCGCGGCTTTCTGCAAGCACGATGCCGTCAATCATCGCCGCGCCCTTTGCTCCGGCTGCCTGGGAAGCAATGTCCTCTCCCCAGTACTTTGCCACGACGTTTACAACCAGCGGCAGGCCTGCGCTCTCTTCGTTCTTGCTTACAAGCGGCAGGCTGATGAAGTGTTCCGGCTGGGACTCCAAGGCTGTATCGACTGTCTTTTCCAAGCAAATAAAATCCTTGTCATAGCTTGGCAAAGTTCTGCAAGAGTGCCAAGCCGTCGCTGCCGCTCTTTTCCGGGTGGAACTGCGTTCCGTATGTCTTGCCGCTGGAAAATATCTCGTGGTCGCAGTACTGCGAGCTTGCAAGGGACTTGAAATCCGCAGGCAGCTTGGCTACGCAGTAGCCGTGGCTTTCATAAACCGAGATCGACTTTTTGCCGTCCGTGAGCGGGTTCTGGCCTGACACCGACACCGGCGTCGTTCCGTGCACGTGAGCGGGCATCTTGCGGATCGATCCGCCCAGCGTGAGCGCTATTATTTCAGCGCCGTAGCATATGCCGAGCAGCGGCTTGCCGCCGCCATGGCACTGCCTCACGATCTTTGAATTTACCGCGTTTATCTCTTTGCTGTTCTTGCGCCTGCCTGACAGGATCACTTTTTCGCACCGGGCGAGATCAGAGTCTGACACTTCGGAGAATTTCTTGTAAACGTACTGGACACCGAGCCTGCCGAGGCAGTCCAGTATGTCCTGCGTAAACGGTGACAGATTGTCTACAACGAGCACCGGCACCTAGCTCACCTCTATTGAGATATAGTGGCTCTCCACTATGCCGTCGACTTCCCGCAGGATGCCAAAGTTGACAGTCGTGTCTTTCTGCCACTCATATATGCGCGTGCCCTGCGGCGCAAACTCTTGTATAAAGCCCCGGATCACCGCCTGCGCCTGCGCCAGATCGGAGTCTGCCATGTATGCCGCCTGCTCCTCCCTGAACTCTACTGGCGCCGAGATGGCTGTCGGCCTGATCACAGCCAGCCCCGCGTCGCTAAACACTTTCTCGAGGTCCTGTATCCTGCCCTGCCTGTCCGGAGTCGTCTGGTTGCCGGCCGGCGGCTGGCCGGGCGGCGCAACGCCGGATAGTTTTTGCAAATAGTTTTCAAATGCCTGCGCGGGGGTGTCGCCGAGGCCAACGCGGTACGTTCCGGTGGCCGAAGCGGCGCCGACCGCGCCCACGATTCCTATCTGCTTGCCGCCCGTGTCTGCGAAAACCGGGATGAAATACACTTCGTAATCGCCTACCTTGTAGAGGCCAGTCTCGCCAATCGGAGCGTTGGTCTCTCCAAACAGAGACTTTTTGGCTTCCTTGAATTCCGTATCGACTTGAAGAGTGCTCTTTGCAGTCTTAGGGTTGATGTATTTTACCGGCGAATCTGCCGGCACAGAATAAAACGTCATCTTGCCAAGGTCCTCCAGATCGTTCTGGACCACCATGTATCCGGCAAGGTTGTCTGACAGAGACTCCTTCAGCTGGAGCGGTTGTAGCCCGACAAACTCGGCTCTTTCAAATCCTGGCGGCTTTGCAGACGTGTACTGCGGCTTAGAGTCGTCGGCTACTTCGTAAAAGTCATTGGTCTCAACGTATTCCTCGGGGTCGGTGACGTGGTAGGTGTTGAACTTGGAGACCTGCCAGATGAACATCTCTTCCGGGTACCTTATCTGGCCTGCCAGCCACTCGGGGACGTCCCTTGTGGCGCCAATGTCCGCGTGCTGGTCAAGGAAAATTTCTGAAAAGTAGTCGTCGCCTGTCACGATTGTCTGGACGCTGCCGTCATAAGCGTCGATCAGTGAATATCCCACGAGCTGCAGCATAAAGCTGGAAGATGCAGTCGAGCTCCACGGGACGTTTGACGTGTTGATCGCGACTACAAGCGGCATCAGCCAGTACGTGTTTGCGCCGTCGGTCACCGGAAACGCCTCAACTTCCTTCAGCTGGGGGTTGGTGGGCGTGCCGCCAAAGCCAAACTCGTAGACGAAATAAGGATACAAAAGTTCCATTCTGTCGTGGATGTCCTTGTACCTCATGACGTGCACAGGCGTGCCGGGGTCAGAGACCATAAAGTTCGGCTCAAACATCCAGCTCAGTGGGGGCGCAATGTCCACCCCTCCAGTCCCGTTGTAAAAGAACCCGCCAAGCTCGTCGCTCTTTTGCCTGTCAGTGGCAAATGCAGACCAGTAGGTGGCGAACAGGCCGTCGCCGCTTTCGCCGTAATATACCATGCGCTGGTTGAAGAACTGGCTTTCGTCGACGATGCTCCCAGAGTCGGCATCAAGCATCTTCATTCCGACATCAGAGTGCGTATACTTCAAGTGCTGGAATGACCACTTGTTTTCCGGCGCCACGTTTGGCGGCACAACCGGCACGGTGGTCCCGGTCCAGTACATAGAGCCGTCAAACCTCAGGACGTCAAAGTCAACGTAATTCAGGTCGCTCCTCTGCCCGAGCTCCTGCGCAAGCCTCGCTCTGGCGTTTGTCTCGTCCCAGAGCCGGATGTTGCCCAGCACGTCGCCGTTCTGCTCCACCATCGACTGGATGGCCGAAGCCGAGATCGACGGCTGCGCAGAGTCGTAATTTACAACCTCGATGTCGTCAAGCCCGTGCATGTACCGATTGACTTCGATATCTTGTATGATGTAGGGATTGTCCAACTCTTTGTTTGCGCCGGCTATGCTGCTGTTTACTATCATTATGGACCCCGCCAGACCGACGACTGCGGCCGCGGTGAAAAGCCGGGAATAGATGTGCCTCCTGTTGGGGTAGATTATCACCCTTGCATGCCTCCTGTCTAGGACCCCGTAAGCCATGAACGCGGCTCCGAGCGTCAGCGTGCCGGCGATGGCGTACCTTGTGTTGTAGTCGATGCTGCTTGAAAAGAACATGCTAAACCCGATCCAGAATATCGCCGCTCCGGCAATGATCTCCATCGTTGAAATGTAGGAGAGGAACTTGGGCTTGCTCTCCTTAGAGTCGACAACGTACTGGGAGACGACGTTGACGGCGCTCGAGATGCCGACGTACACCAGCAGGCGGAGCCCCACCATGGCCAGTATGGGCGGTATCAGGAGCGTGAGCGCCGGAAAAGCCGGCATCACGTTTTGCCGGGCATAGCTCCCGTCTGTCGGGACGTCTGCAAACGGGATGGCAAACACGCCGCCTGCCGCACCGAGGCCGATGTCGTTTCCCTGCATAAAGTAATCTGCCGCCATGCCAAACGTGATGCTGGCAAAGAGCGGCGCAAGCAGCACGACCTTTGTGAGCTGCCACAGCGCAAAGCCCGCTTTGCTCATCTGGAATTCAGAGTAGCGCGAGACCTTGCTCTGCGACTCAAAGTCTCCACGCTTCAGGAAGTTTATCAGCATCTTGATGCCGTACCACATCACCGAATGGCGCGCGCGGAAATTCACGCGCACAAGTGCGATCGCTGCCAGGATAACGCCCGAAAGCGTCGCGTAGTAGAGCGGCTTTGTAAAGGCCCCTCCAAATTCCTGCACGTTCATGAGGAGGTTGACCGACTGGTTGCTTACTATGGAAAATATGATGACTCCAAGCGCTGCAAACACCGCGATCCGCACTATTCTGCCAATGTCTGCGCGGGGCGCCTTGTCCTCATTGTACGTGTCCCACAAGTGTAAAAATGGTTATCCAACAAGACCCTTTAATGTGTTTATTAATAAAAAAGAGAAGGGTTTGATCCCTTATTCTGTGACGTTTACCTGGCCCGCCATCCACGGGTGCAGGATGCAGATATAGTCGTACGTCCCTTCGCTTGCAAAGGTCACACTGAATGTTTCTATCGGCGGGAGCCCTGGCGGCACCTGGCCCTGCGGCCACAGGAAACCCGAGCTGACGTACTGCTCAGTCCCGGTGATCGTATAGTTACCGTTTGGCGGGAGGTACGCGACGTTGCCGTCTGCGTCTATTACGGTTGGGTTCCACGATCTGGCGTTGGCTGCCACGACAATGTTTGTGCCATTTTCACCGGGAATAGCAAACGGTTCTGCGTTTGAGCCCGGCACAAGTGGCGTAAACTCGGTCGTATTGCTGACAATAAACGGCGCGTCTATCGCAGGGACCTCATCTCCGAACGTAAAGGTCACGGTGTGGGGTTCTGCCACGCCAGTCGGGTTGTACCACACGACCGTCTCGCCGACCTTGATGTCTGCGTTTTTCGGGAAGTACCAGGTCAAGGGCGCGACGGCCCCGCCTGCACCGACCCTCACCGTGAGGACGCCATCGTCATAGTCGCCGTCGTACTTTTGGTTCAACTTGTACAGGTATGCCGGGCTTTCGCTGCCTGCCTGATCCTGCTGCGCGGTTGCGCTGAACGAAAGAGTTCCAAGCGCTGCAAAAACA
>DATFDX010000064.1:0-2499 GCA_035251875.1 Nitrososphaera sp.
AACGACACTTCCATGAATGACACAAACGACACCGGCACCAGCAGTAGCAGCAACACAACACCGCAATACTGAGTTATTGCACCCCTTCCTTCCTTTTTTGTCTGAAGGAGAAAAAGTTAATTTCCATGCATTATGTTATTCTAGAAAATGGCTAACAAGATCAAATGCTCCCACATCCTTGTGCAAAAGCAGAGCGAGGCACTCGCAGTGCTCGAGCGACTGAAAAAAGGCGAAAGCTTCTCAAAGCTCGCGCAGGAGCTGTCGATCGACAAGGGAAGCGGCAAGCGCGGCGGCGACTTGGGATACTTTGGCCGCGGCATGATGGTCAAGCCCTTCGAGGAAGCGGCGTTCAAGCTTGAAAAGGGCATGATGTCAGAGCCGGTCAGGACAGAGTTTGGCTACCACATAGTCAAGAGGCTGGACTGATTGGACGCGTACCTGGAAGAGGAGCTGTACGACCTGCTCACCTATTGCATACAGAACCCGCAGGCCCCGGACTTTGCAGGAAAAAAGGAGCGCGTACAGGAGATAGGGCGCGAGCTTTACGCCGACTCGGGAGCGGACGCGCTCGAAAACATGTTCTTTTCAATCGAGCACAGGGTGAAAGAAGAGATCAGCCAGGACGCCCGGCCCTACCGGGCGTGGTGGAACGGCATAGGCTCTGAATGGAAGTATTGATTCACTTGCTGGTCTTTAGCAGCACAATCACGGCGATCACTCCCATCATGCCTCCAAGCACGAGCAGCACTATCATTGTGAAATCTGGTATGAACAGGCTCGCGCTCTCCATGCTTACCCTGATGATGTCGTTGCCACCTGCCTTTTCAATTCTGGTGAAACCCGCTATCTCTACTTGGGCGTTTGGCTGCGGGGTGGAGATGTGCACCTGCACCAGCTCGCCGTCGACGCTGATAGAGGCGTCGCCTTCCTTTGGCGCCGGGCATCCCTCCCTGATGCTGCACTCGCCAAGCGAGTACACCGACATCACCTTCGCCCTGCCTATGCCCTCGCCCGTAAGCAGCCCCCCGGTGCTCGCCTGGCTGAAGGTCGGGTCAAAGAGCCAGTGCCACCTCTCCATCGGCATGGCCCCTAATTCGCCAAAGTCCAGTATAGGCTCGGTCATGATCCCCTCCGCTTCCGAGCCTGCAAGCTTGCCCGCGAATTCGGGGAACGTGGCCTCCAACAGCCCGATCGGGTGGTTGACGTTTATGCTGCCGTGCTCTGGCGAGTCAACGAATACCGGGCCATCTATCGCAAAACCTCTCCAGTTTATGTCCATCGGTATGTCGTCAGTCGCGTTCGCGTCCAGCTTGAACCCGGAAAACGTCGGGATGAATTCCACGTTGTAGGTGAGCGTAATCCTGTCAGGCCAGCCCCTGAGCACTCCTGAGTACGTAAGGTTGGCGCCGGTCACCTGCGCCGGGCTCTGCACCTTCAAAAGCGCTTGGTTGGCCGCGGCCACGAGCTCGCTCATCCTGCTCGAGTTTGTCCCTTCAATGGAAAACTCGATCCTTTCCGTCTTGCCGTTGAAAAGCTCTGCCACCGCGCTGCCCGGCTCGTATGTGATCTGAACAAACTTTACGCCGATAAAGCTCCCTGCCGCCCTGTCATACTCGGGTATGAGCGACGCGTTGATCTGCGCAGCGTGCGCCGGGGAAGCAAGACCGGCGATCAAGAGCGCGGCTATGGTAGACGACAGCGCAGCTGGGCGGATGCTTTTTGCGCGCACGCCTAATCTATGAGCATGCCCTGCCTTATCGTTTGTTTTTGCAAGTTTTTTGCTCTCCCTCATGCCGCCGCTCACTTTCTGGACTCCCTTTCGGAGAGTATGGAGAACCCATAATAACACTGTCGGCGCATCCGGTTCACGAACCAACGCGATCCGTTTCCAGACTGGGATGCGCTTGTCAACAGGCCGGTGTACTCGTCTGACAGAAAAAAGGTAGGCTTTTTGCGGAAAACTCTGCCAGAGTACATGGTGGTCAAGAAGGGTTTGGTAGGGCTTTCAAGCTACCTGATACCAAAGGCCCTCGCCGAGTCGGTGGACAAGAAGGGGATCAGGCTTCGGATCACCGCGTACGAAGCGCGGAAAAATTATTCGCATTCAAAGATGAAGCGCCTTGCTCTCTACGGGCAGGTGCCGAGGTCGGCGGTGCAGCAGCGCATCGTCTACGATCGCCTGCAGACCCTGCGTTACGGCACGACGCGGAACAGGCTTGCAGCGTGCATCGCGTTTGTGTCCGGCATCCTGTTCCTGCTGTCGGGCTACCGGGCAAACATCGAGATCTACAACCTCGTGAGGGAGCAGCTGGTGGTAAACACCGCCAGGGACTTTTGGACATACGCAGTGGTGCCTGTCGGCTTTCTTGCGCTGCTTGCGCAGCTCGGCGGCCTGACGGTGCTGATGGGCGCGGGGTTGTTTGCCGCAAACCGCGTAAACATTGGCAAATTCCTTGTATTCGTCGGGACCGGGCAGGGGCTGATCACGATTCTGATCCG
>DATFDX010000065.1:0-2824 GCA_035251875.1 Nitrososphaera sp.
GAAGAAAATGAAACTGCTGCCAAGAATGGCGTCACCACATTTGACGCGTGGCAGGTGCACGACGACATCGGCGCTGTGGCAGATTATTTACAAAAGGCGACCGCCGGCAAAAAGATCTACATCTCGTTTGACATTGACGCCTACGACCTGCCATACGTGCCCTGCACCGGGACGCCGGAGCCGTTCGGCCTGGACCCGTTCCAGGTGCTGAAACTGGTCAAGGCGATAAGCCCGTCAGCGCGCCTCATTGGCATGGACATGGTCGAGGTAGGATTGAAAAATGACGACTACAGGGAAGGCGCGCTCGCGACTCAGACGCTCTATAGAATATTATCGCGCCAGTACGCTAGACCATGATCTGTGGCCTTGTCGACAGGTGAGTCGGCAGGTTCAACGGCAGGTACGGCTTGTCCTTTGTCTGCGCCTTTACTTCGTCTATCAACTCCTGCAGTGTTATTTCGCGCTGCTTGCCTTCGTTTCTGTCCCTGACTACCAGCTTGGAAGCGTTGATCTCCTTGTCGCCAATGACTACGGTGTAGCGTATCCATTCTGTTTCTGACTCGCGTATCTTTTTGCCGACGGTTTCGTCCCTGTCGTCAATGTCTGCCCGGATCTGGTTAGCCGAAAGTTCAGACATTATCTTTTCGCAGTATTCAGTGTGTTCCTTGCCGACAGGAATCACGCGGACCTGGGTGTGCGTCAGCCAGAGCGGGAACGACGGGACGCCGCCGGTCTTGGACACCTTGGCCGACTTTTCCAGCAGCGCATAGATGACGCGCTCGACCGCGCCCGAGGGCGAGTTGTGTAGTATTATAGGGTTCTTTTTGCTTCCGTCCTCGTCGACGAACTCGATGTTGTAGCGCTCGCCGTTCTCCACGTCTATCTGGTCAGTCGAGAGCGCGGACGCCTTGCCGAGTCCGTCGACGTAGTTGAACTCCCACTTTAGCGTAAAGTAGAAGAACCGCTCCTTCCACATCTCGACCATCACCGGCTTGCCGAAGCGGTTGATAAGCTCGGTGATGAATTCTTTGTTGCCGTTGTAAAAGTCCTCGGTGAACCTGATCGCCATTTCCACGTCTTCGGTCGACAGCCCGAATTCCTGGAGGACGCTTATCGAAAGCTCAAAGCGCTTGCGGAATTCTTGCTTTGCCTGATCCAGGTCGCGGCAGAGCGCATGGCAGTCGGGCATGGTGAACGCCCGCAGCCTGCGCAGACCAACAAGCTCGCCACTCTTTTCGCGCCTGAACGAATACCGCGTCAGTTCGTATAATTTCACCGGGAGATGCTTGTACGATATGTTAAAGTCCTTGGCCATCAGGAACTGGCCAAAGCACGCGGCGAAGCGCAGGAACAGCTGCTTGTTGTCCGACGTGATGTTGTACTGCCTTGCAGGGAACCTGTTGAAGTAGCTCTCCATAGATGGGTGCTTGCTGTCGTACATTATCGGGGTCTCTACCTCGATGCCGCCATATTCCATTACGCGTCTTGTAACATATTGTTCGATGAGCGACTTCATCAGCCTGCCCTTTGGGTAAAAGCGCATGTTGCCGGCGTCAGACGCCGGCTCATAGTCTGCTATAGCCAGTTTCTTCATCAAGCGCACGTGCGCCGGCTGCTCGTCCACTGCCCTCTTTTTTGCCATTTCATAGTTTGCCAGCACCTGCAGGTTCTGATCCTGTTTTTTGAACTTGTACTCGCTCATCGGAGTCATCTGGCCGCCCGGCGATAGTATGTACCAGAACGACTGGAGCTTTTCTTCCGCCTTGAGAGCGCTTGACTCTTTTTCGCCGTGCGAATGCCCGGCGTGCTCATGCTCTGCCTGCTTCAGTATCTCCTTGGCGTTTTCTGCAAGCGGGTGCCCTTTCACCTTGATGTTGAACGACTTTGTCCAGCCGAAAGGCGCGCGGTGGACCTGATCTATAGATCCCTTTGCAAAACTTTCAACCGATTTTATAATGCCTATTGCAACAGAAGGCTGGGCAAGATCTGAACTAAGGTGGGCGTAAGGATAAACCAAGAGCCGGCTGCTTTTGACAGTGTCAAGGTACTTTTTTATTTCGTCGACTGCCGCCTTGGCGACGCTTTCGTCGTCGCCGCTTTCGACTGCCACAAAAGCCACAACCAGGTCTTCGAGCTTTACCTTCGACTTTGACGCGATCTCCTCGGCGTCGCTGATCTCCTTCTCAATGGGCTCGTACTCGATAAAATCTGAATGGAGCTGCAGCAGTCGCATATCCTATCCCCGCTCACGCATCTAATTTAAGCCCATCTGGCCCTCTCGTTTTCCCTGTCTTCCTTGGTGATCTTTTTCCACTCTTTGTAGTGATCCTTGCAGAGATAAACGCGTTTGCTGCCGCCCAGGCCCAAGTCTGGGGCCATGCTCGCCTTGGTACCGCTCATCGAGCGCTCGGCCTGATTCGCGCAGCCGCCAACGCTGCAGTTGATGCCCTTGTCCACCCGGCCCATTCTGGCATGAGATTTAATTCCTAGGTATAAAAAGCTGACTGGGTTAGCCTTAATACACGAGCACGCCCAAATATCGACGGTTGCCATATAGTGATCCACTGTGCAACAAGTGCCTACATCCCCAGGAGCTGCACTCAGAGGTAGTGTCCAGGCTACCCAGCGGCGGCGAGATAAGGCGGTGCACCGTGGCGGTCTGCCCCTGCATAGTGACCGTCGGGCAAAAGGCTGGCAAGCAAAAGGCAGCCCAGGCCCACTAGCCGGGAAAACTTATAACGATCGTGCCATTCGGTTAATCCCAGACACATGTCCGAAGACGACGATTTTGAGGAAGAATTCGACGACGAAGACGATGACGAGT
>DATFDX010000066.1:0-4260 GCA_035251875.1 Nitrososphaera sp.
GATGACTGACAAGGTAAAAGAGGTTCTTGACATTGATGGCATCCCTGTGATGCTTGGAGGCGATCACTCTATCACGTTTGCAAACGTCAGGGCGTTTGCCAAGAAGTACAAGAACATTGGCATGATCCACATCGACACCCACGCAGACTGCGCCCCGCAGGGCCTCTGCGGCTTCAAGTACGACCACGGCGCACACATACGCAGGATCATGGAGCTTGGCTGCCTGAAGGGCAAGAACTACACCCTGATCGGGCCGCGCGGCTACTGGCCGGGTCCAGACCTCTACAAGTGGATGGCCGACCAGGACTTCCAGTGGTTCACGATGCTCGACGTCGAAGAGCTCGGCATCGACCAGATTGCAAAGGAGGCTGCAGATCGGGCAAACGACAACGTCGACGGCGTCTACATTAGCTGGGACATTGACACGTTCGACCCGGCTTATGCGCCGGGAACCGGCGAGCCGGAGCCGAACGGCCTGACCTCGAGGGAGGGCATGAGGCTCATGCGCCTGCTGTCAACGTCATTTGACCCTGACAAGTTTGCGTTCGACCTTGTCGAAGTCGCGCCAAACTATGATGTAAGCGACGTCAACTCGTACAACGGAGGCATCACATCAGGGCTTGCAAACAGGCTTATCGTTGAACTGCTGGCGGGGCTTTCGCTCACAAAGAAGGGGCAGACTGAAGGCCACTCTGTTAGGCCGCACTATTACCGCGGCAAGGGTAACACTTACAGCTTCGGCGGCCCCAAGGCAAAGGTGCCAAGGCGCCGATGATCCGAGTCAAGGCAACTGTCAGGGGCGAGCCGGACGTGCCGCCCTTTACAAGGGTCTTTGACAGCGACGAAGAGATTTTCTACAGCTCCTCAGACATGGTGCAAGAAAAGATCAAGCGCAACATGAAGATAAACGCGAACGAAGCGCTGATAACTTATTGTTCCTATGTCGTAAAATCCATCCGCGCCGGCAGGCAGGACGCCGACATACAAAAGGGCGCTCCCAAGATCCTGTCTGCGGCCAATGTCATGATAGGCGTGCCTGAAACTCTGCGGGTCATCACGGTTGAAGCGATAATAGACAGCAAGGCGGCAAGAAAGATCACGCTGAAAGAGCCGATCCCGGCAAGCGGCTATATAATGGCGGAATATTGAGGGAAAATAATTGATAGCAGAGTCGTTCAACCAGCTGGTTCAGGCGGCGTTTGCACCGCTTGAAGGCAACATCAGCGCCGTGGCGCCAGCCGGGCTTTTGCTCCTTGGCCTGATCACAGGATTGCGGCACTCGATGGAAGCAGATCACATCGCAGCCGTTTCCACGATAATGGCATCGAGTGGGCGCAGGAAGGGGCTCCGGCGCGCTCCCCTGCTTGGCGCCCTGTGGGGGCTCGGGCACACGGCGTCTCTGTTTGCGGCCGGCTTGGTCGTGCTCGTGCTTGCGGTAAGCATCCCAGAAAGGATAACTGGCACGCTGGAGTTTGGAGTCGGGATAATGCTGGTGTTCCTTGGCGTTACTACCATTACGGGCTTTAGCACAGGCAAGTTTTTGCGCGGGATATTTGGCCGCCACACGCACGATCACGTGCACGTCCACGACGACATCGGGGTTGTGCACTCACACGATCACGATCATCGCGATCACAGGCACGGCCACAAGTCGCTGCTAGTCGGCATGGTCCACGGCATGGCGGGGAGCGGCGCGCTGATGCTGGTTGTGCTTTCGACCATCAACTCTGTCCCGCTTGGCCTTGCGTACATTGCTCTCTTTGGCGTTGGCTCAATAGCCAGCATGGCCGCGATGAGCACGCTGATCGGCCTGCCGTTTGCAAAGGCAAAACACATGAGGCTCAACCTTGTGCTAAAGTACGTTGCCGCGGCCATCACGCTTGCGATCGGCGCAGGGCTTGTCTACGAGCTTGGAATTGTAGAGCAGGTATTCCTCTAATAGTAGTGGTGCGACGGGCGCTGCTGCCTGCCCAGCCTGTCAAAGTGCTCGTGTTGGTGTTCCTTGTCGCCGCCTGCGTGCGAGTGCTTTTTGCCGTTTGCGTGCGTGTGGGTGTACATCGTGGGCTTGGCCATCAGCACGTCATCCACCCTGACCAGAAGGTTGGTGACTTCGACCGCGGTCTTGTACACCTGCTCCTTGACCACCGCCGGCTCGATTACTGAAGGGAGCATTTCCTGCACCTTCCTTTCTATCGCGTCGACGCCGTACGAGCTGGCCTTGCCGTTTGAATGCCTCGAGCGGAGCTGCACCAGCGTGTCTATGACATCCATGCCGGCGTTCCTTGCTATCGTCAGCGGGATTTCTTCAAGTGCTTCTGCAAACTTTTGCACCACAATCTGCTCGCGCCCGGAGATTAGAGACGCCTTTTCCCTCACTGCCCTTGCGATTGCCGCTTCTACAGCCCCGCCGCCGGCGACCACAGACGGCTTGACGATGAAATCCCGCAGCACAGAGATGGCGTCGAGGGCCGAGCGGTGGCACTCGTCAAGCGTCCGCTTGGAGTTTGCCCGGAGCAGAAGCGTGACTGCCTTTGGGTCTCTGCACCCCTCGACAAAGACCATCTTGTCATCCCCCACCTGCTTTTCGACAACCCGCTCGGCATAGCCGAGCTTTATGTTAATGTCTGCATGATGGTAATGATCGTGATCATGGTCATGGTGGTGATCGTGATCGTGTTCGTGATGATGGCTATGACCGTGGTCGCTATGATCGTGATCGAGTTTTTCTGATATCGTGGCGCCAGTCGCCTTGGCGAGCCAGACAAGGTCGTTCTCCTTGACCCTCCTGACTGAAATGATGCCCGCCCGAGTCAGCATGTGCTGTGCAAGGGTGTTGACCCCCTTGCGTGAAAAGATGGCGTTGGCGCCGGAATCAATGATGTGCTGCACCTTGGATTTTATCATGAATGTTTGAGCATCAGAATACGACTTGATCTGGTTGGGCGAGGTGATCCGGATTTCTGCGTCGGTCTTTGTCCTCTTGCCTTCCAGCTCGTCGTTTACGAGCATGATCCTGGCGTTCTCGACAGACCTCGGCATAGACGAGCTGTCTATCGTCTTGTCGATAACGATTCCCCGGACGAGCTGCGCGTCAGAGATGCTGCCCTCTTTTTCTTCGATCTTGATGTCGTCAATGTCGACTGACCTGCCGCCAAAGTTGGCAACGGAACAGATGGCGTCCACCGCAAGCCCCGCGAACTTTTCGTCGTACGATAACGCCTTTGACTGCAGGCAGGTGTGCGCAAGCTTTTGCATCGCGTGCCTGTCGGTGTTGTCGTGTTCCTTTGAAATGTCATTGAGGGAGGCGAGGGCTATGTCGAGGCCCGTGAGGTACCCGTCCACGATTGTCGAAGGCGCTATCCCCATGTCTAGCAGCTCTTCTGCCTTTTGCACGAGAGCGCCGGCAAGAACCACCACAGAGGTGGTGCCGTCGCCGACTTCGTTATCGACCGCGTTCGACGCTTCTATAATGACTTTGGCCGCCGGGTGCTCCACATCGATCTTGCGCAGGAGCGTGGCGCCGTCCTTGGTAACCGTGACTTCGCCCATGATGTCGATAAACATTTTTTCAAGGCCGCGCGGCCCAAGCGAACTCTTTATCAGCTCTGCGATGAGCCTGGCGGCAAGCAGGTTGTACCTTCTTGCTTGATCGCCTTTGCTCCGCCTTGTGCCGTCACCAAGAAGCTGGCCGTTAGCAGCCATTACCGGCTAAGGTTTGGCTGGCAGTAATAAAAATGTGCAATCAGGCGCGAACTTTTGCAAAAAGCGCGCGGCTCCTTGCGATCCCGGCCACGGCGTCGGTCAGGCGCCTGACCTTGTCTATAGAATCGTCAAGCATTCTTACGACCAGTCCGCAGTCGTGCGGCAGGATTGAGCAGCCGGCCAGCATCGAATGATCTTTTAACACAGTATTGACCTCTCTGCTGACGCCCTCAAAGTCAGTAGTGATTACATAGATCATTGACCAGAGTGTCTTGCCGCCGAACAGCCGCTCAAGGTCCTCTTTGCCCGGCTCCAGCCTGGCCGCGTCGGCAAACAGAATCCTGCCCTTGCCGTCCCGCGCGGTCAGCTTGAGAAGGCAGATGTCAAAATCGAAATTTTCGCCAGACGCCGTGCGGCCTGCAGACACTATTTCTG
Source organism: Nitrososphaera sp. (assembly GCA_035251875.1). Lineage (GTDB taxonomy): Archaea > Thermoproteota > Nitrososphaeria > Nitrososphaerales > Nitrososphaeraceae > Nitrososphaera. The sequence goes on from DATFDX010000066.1 coordinate 4,138, forward strand.
AATACACCACTGTAGAATTTTGTCCAAGCTGCACGTCCACCTGCTGGCAGAACCGCGATGACTTGAACGGTATGAGCTGGTACGGAACGAACTCCAGGTAGCTTGTATCATGCGCAGAAATTG
>DATFDX010000067.1:0-4552 GCA_035251875.1 Nitrososphaera sp.
CAAACGACAGATTTCTCTGCATTTCGCTTGACGCGCCGACCTACCACGAAAGGGTTATCCCGAAAATTCTCGACATCATCGGTTGAATCAGCACATTTAAATTGTCAATGCTCCACAGTACCTTTACATCGACCAAACCGATGGGGAACAAACTGTCTGGTCGAGGCGCAGATGAGAAAAAAACTGCGCCTTGCCAGACTCTTTTAATCAATTACTCTGATGTCCACTTCGTCATAAGCGTCTTTTACGGCAAGCAAAAACAGCTCGTCCTCGTAAATTAGCAGCCAGTCCTTAACGCCGATCACCGGGAGCTTGCGCACAAGTATCTTGCCAGTGTCATTTATCGTTGTAATAACGTATGCGAGCCTGGGCTGCCTCCCTTTGATCTTGAACAGAGTTTCCTGCAGCTCGATTCCTAGGCGGCCGCCTTCGATGTTTATCTTTACAGTGTCGCCGTACCTGTTTTCCACCTTGGCTGTGACGTAGCTCTGCCCAACGTCGAACCGATCTATGTGGAGCATCACCTTGTTGGATGCGGACGACGTGTCGGGTATTTCTTTGTACAGGGTTTCTGAGAGCTTGTCGTGGAACGCCTTCATTGCAAGCCCGGCATTTTCCTTCCAAACCTCTGCGTCGTGATCGCCGCGCCGATGACGCCCGCAACTGCGATCAGCGCGCCGGCGGGGAACTCTGGAACGACCACTGTGCCCCTCGCAATGCCGTTCCTCGTCTGGTCGACAGGCTGGCCTTCTTTTTCAATGCCGGTTATCTCCACTTCCACCCGGTAGTTTTCATTGCTTGGAAAATCTATTGTCTGTGTGGTGGTTCCGCCTTTTGCCACCTGATCTGTCTTGCTAAAAGACTGCGTGCCGTTGCTGTCCAGAATGCGCAGGTTGTAGTTCACGTCGTCGGTGATCTTGGCGCCGGCGAACTCGTCAAAAAAGCTCAGCGTCAGGGTGGAATCGCTATTGGCACTCAGCGGGATTGGCGTCCATTCTGCCCCGACCTTTATGTTTCCAGTCTCGGTGAACAATTCTGTGGTAGTCTGGGTGTTTTCGCTGGTTGCCGGCGCTAGCGTAAACGTCATTTTCGAAGTGCCTTTGGGCACTTGGCCGGCCATGTTGATGATGTCGTCCTTGCTCACCAGGTAATGCAGGGTTAGCTCCTGCTCTGAAGAATACGGGTCAATTGCAAGCTGCTTGCCGGATAGCGGGTTGCCGTTGACGGCTGCGGCAAGCGAGAACGAGTCTCCTATGCCTCCAAGAGACTTGGGGACCTTGACTTCCTCGTGCACAAAGATGTTCGTGGACTTGATCCTTTCAATGTCCCAGTCAAACGGCATGGACCAGGAGAACTCCTGCTTTTCGGCGTCAAAGTTAAAGTCCTGCACCTGGTCATAGTAAGATATTATAGTCGTATTGTAAGGCTGGCCCCGGTACTCGATGCTTTGAGTAAAGATGTCACCTACGCTCAGCCACGAGTCAAACTCGGGGACTTGATCAGGGGGAAAGAGTTCGCGAATGGTATCGATGCCAAGAATCTGTATGTTAAGATGGTATATGCCGCCTTCAAGGAACATAGGTCCGCGGACGTTCACTGTTCCGCCCGGGTCTGCAACCCACGCGTTCAGGAATTGTTCCTGCGTCCCAAAGATCTGGGTGTCACCCTCTGCAGGCTGTATCTTTAGCTGGAGCAGGCCGTTTTGAGAGTGGAAGGCATCGCGAAAAATTCTTTCTGCATTTTGTCCCACCCCTTTTTCCACGGTAATATCGAATGTGGTAGCCTTGATGGTCTGGTTATTATTTGCGTCATACAACCTCAACAGTATGTATGCGTCTTGCCTGCTCGCATCTGTTAGGATTGGAGGATTTACCTTTACCAGCAAGTTAGCCTGTCTGCCCTTGAGCCCTGCGCTGAATGTTTCTACGGTAAGGCCGTCTGCAAACGCTCTTTGACTCAGGAACGCGATTGCAATAATTGAAAAAGCGAGAACCGATGCGAAAGCGAAAGCTAAGACCTTCTGTCTGCCTGCCTGCACAGAGATAACGTGTCTTTCTGTATATTTAATTCTTGATACCGTGCTCTAATGATTTAATTATCTCGTAGACAACTATATTTGTTAGGTGTCAGGGCAAAAGGCCGTTGCAATAGCATCGATAACCGCCGCTGCAGTCATCATTGCGGCAGTTTTTGCAGTGCTGCCGAGGTCTGAAGATGCGACAAATGTCACGAACAGCCCTGCTGCAGGCCAGGAAGAAAACAGCACCCAGATAAGAAATATCATTTACAACGTGAAATTCGAGTGCGGTACGATCTCGGGAGACGAAGGGCCGCTGAGGCCGGGGCACTATGACACCGACATTGGCATTTTCAACAAGCAGGACTTTGCCGTAAAGACCCAGTGGAGCGCCACCGCAAACGACGGCAAGAACACAAACTCGATACTAAAGACGCTCCAGCCGCAAGGTTCCACCGGCATCGTGTGCAAGGATCTGCGACAGGTTCTAGGCAACAACCAGGGTTTTGTCGAAGGGTTTGTGATCATTAACGTGCCGGTGGAACCAGGGCTGCTCGGATCGCTGTCTGACGGCACCACCGTACTTGGCCGCGCGGAGGACATCAACATTCTTGAAGTGCAGGCTTTCTACACCGCCAACGCGCTTGACGAGCTTCCCCATGAAGTGCTGGTCGACAAGATAACGTTCACGATTGTCAACGACACGAGTGGCAAGGTGCCGGCGGAAATGGTCGGAAAAATCCTGGACATCACCGTGCCGTCAACCATGAACGAAATATCGGATCCGGAAGCAAAGGTCAAAGACGCGCTGGTGGAAAAATACGCGCTGTCGGATCAAGAGCATGCAGGACTGGATATAGAGATACAGGGCGTCGGAGTCGGAGTCGGTACAATGATTGACGATCACGCGATTTCGCTGTCAAAGGTCTCGCCGCAGGCAAGCGGGTAGCAGTGGCCTTACAAAAAAACAATATATTGTTCCCTTGACTTCTCTCACGCATGGCTAACTTTACCCTACCTCCATTGCCTTATTCGTACGACGCACTGGAGCCACACATTGATGCAAGAACCATGGAAATTCATCACAGCAAACACCACCAGGCTTATACCGACGGCCTGAACAAGGCGCTCGGCAACCTGGGCCCCGAATGGCAGAACAAGAACGACGTTGTAGAGATTCTGAAGAGCATTGATTCCGTCCCGGAGAACGCGAGGGGCGCCGTCAACTTCCACGGCGGAGGCTACAACAACCACGCGCTGTTCTGGAACAACATGAAAAAGGGCGGAGGTGGAGAGCCGGGCGGCGAGCTGGCAGACGCGATCAAGAAGGCGTTTGGAAGTTTCGCTGACTTTAAGACAAAGTTCTCGCAAGACTCCACTACGTTACAAGGAAGCGGCTGGGGATGGCTTGTCAAGAACGCCTCTGGCGGGGTGCAGTTTATCACCATGTCAAACCAGACGAGCCCGTGGACCAGATTCAACAAGGAAAAGCTTACTCCGCTTCTCGGCCTTGACGTATGGGAGCACGCCTACTACCTGAAGTACCAGAACAAGCGTGCCGACTATATCGCGGCTTGGTGGAACGTGGTCAACTGGGACGAAGTAGGCAAGAGGTTCAGGTAACCTCCTTTTTCATTTTATACCAGTCCGACCAATGCAGATCATGACGTACCGCGTGGTCTGCCCGGCCTGCGACGCTTCTTTCCCGAGCTATGAAAAGTATATTGACCACATTTTCAAGGATCACGCCGACCAGCCGGCGCTCCGAATGAAGGCCAAGATTGTGCGCGACTAGATCCTTCTGAGGTCCACGAAATTGACAAAGCCATAGTTTTCGCGGTTCGTCCTGCTGACCGCCATGTTGTAATCGTAGATTTTGCCAGAATATTCCTGCAGCACAGGCATCATGCCATCTATCGACTTGTCAAGGTAAAATCCCGGGCAGTCGCCGGTGAACTGGAACGTTGCATGCACAACCGGCTGCCCCCTTGCGTCAGCTTCGAGCCAGGACGCAAACGGGTAGAGCCAGCAGACGCCGGGCTTGTCGGGGTGGATGCCGCAGTAGCCCTGATCGTCCAGAAACCTGCAGCGAAGCGGAGTGCCGTCTTCCTCTTCCCGCTCGTCCTTTTTCCTCTTGAGCGAGATCATGCTCAGTGTAGTTATCACGTTGCCAAACGCTTCCTGCTCCTGCCAGCTCGAGATTCGAGTCTCGTTCTTTACAAACTCGGCCTTTGAGTCATAGCCCACCTTTTTAGCTATCCTGCCAATGTCGTCCTTTGTCAGCGGCAGCCTGCCCTGGCGCTCGCAGCAGTTGTGGCAGTCGGGCCAGAGACACTTCCAGAGAACATGCAGCCCGTCCTTCGTCAGAGTAGGGATATGAAAGATGACGCCCCCGACGTTTACCGGCGTGTCGACCACGTCGTCGCGCCCGCCCGTCTGGAGGTCGTACAGTTTTGGATCTATCTTCCATTTTCTGGCAAGGAGGTCGAGCGAGTCCTTGACCGAGCTGTCGGTCTGCACTGCCATAAATTATAA
>DATFDX010000068.1:0-3276 GCA_035251875.1 Nitrososphaera sp.
GTTTACGACCAGTATTACCTTGCGTTTGTCGAGAATTTCGAGAACAACTACGGGCTTGACGTGGATGTCGCCAGCGGTCAGGTCAGGATCTCCGGCCAGCTGCCGGAAGGCGAGCTCCAGCAGATCGGCATATACTACGACGGCATGCCCACCCGCGCAATTTATGACCAGAACAAGCACCTGCTGTCGTACTCTGCCGGCGAGCTTGTCGCGATCGTGGCCAAGCCGCTGCCGCCGGGATACTACTATGAAAAGCCTGACGGCTACGACCTGATCGAGGCCAACAGGTGGGGAGAGGGCGGTTCCGTCAACGTCATGTTCGACCTTGCGGCCGCGGTTGAAGAGGACGGCGTCTACACGCTTTTTACTGTGATCGAGGACGGCGAGGAGACGTTTGAAGCGACGTCGTATTCTGTCTTTGTGGATTCTGAAGACAGCTAGCACGCATCTACAGTCTGCTTTCTTGCAGTAAGCGTATGGACTGGTTGATGGAGCCTTTTACTTCGTTTAGAGTTTCCAGTACAGCCTGTTCGCCGTCGCTTTTTTCCCTTTGCTCGAGCTCATTGTTGTAGTACTTCATCCACGAGTAGGTGTGCTGCAGGTTTTCAAACAGCTCGAACGGGAGGACTGTTTGCTTGCCGCCCAGTATGACTGCGTCCCACATGTCCGTGAAAAACGGCTTGAAATCTTTGTACTGCACAGAGTCTTCTATGAACCGCAGCTTTTTCTTGAGGTCGTTGGCAACGAACTTGACCGTTCGCCTGGCATCCTCCTTTTCTTTCCGGCGCAGCTTCCTCTTTTCGACCCAGTTCTCCACGTAGATTGCGCCGTAGATTATTGCGCCAAGCATTGCCATCTCTGCAATCAGGACATCCCATTCTATTGCCAATGATCGTCAGCCTCTGACTAAATTATGGAATTTTATCTATTATATCTTGGATGAATGCCATGCAATGCACTGCAATCCTAGATGCTTTAACCCGGCGTGACGCCAGGAGTGGCAGCTAGATGATTGCATGTCAGCTGAAACAGACTACCTTGTAATCACGTCCGTGCTGATCTCTATATTCGCCGCCGCCATTTCGCTTGTGAGATACACAAATGATAAAGTCCGCAGGCAAGCGGCTACTGTAGGTGCATATTACGACATTGTAAAGCCGATCGACAATGACAGGGCTGTGGAATCCCGGGGTTTGCTGAGGGCAAATGCTGAATTGAATCACATCAAGGACATAGACCCTGACGGCGACAGCGTGAAAATTCCTGACCTAGACAACAAGACGCAGGAGGCTGCACGGTATGTGGCGACAACGTACGACAGGCTGGGCTTTATTTTAAAGCATGATTCAAAACTGGAACAGGAGATTCTGGAATGGAATGGCGACGTCATAGCTGACATGTGGATGATGACAAGGCTCCTTATCAAGAAAAAGTGGCGCATGCGAAACCCGCAGTATGCCATGGAATTCGAAAAGCTGGCTGAAAAAGCCCTTGCCCGGATGCAGCGCGTGCAAGAAAAATAATTGCTTAATTTCCCAGCACGCCTGGCGAAGGTGGCTGTCAGCAGGAACTTGGGCGCGTGGTAGACGAATATCTCAAACGTCGCAGCCTACTTTCTTCCTCGGGAGATAGCCTGCAGCACAGATAGCGCCAGACCCGGCCTCCTGGAAGGCGACAGGAACACCGCCAGGTCCGTAATCGTGACTATGCCGAGAAGCCTGTCCCCGTCGACCACAGGGAGCTTGTGTATCTGGTTCTTTATCATTACTTTTGCCGCTTCTTCCGCTGTGGCGTCTCGCCCTACCGTAATAAGAGGCTGCGAGACCGAGCCCTCGAGCTTGACATCGAGGAGCTTTTGCCTCAGGCCAGCCCACCTTGCGATATCGCTGTGTGTGACTATTCCAAACGCCTTGCCGTCCTTTGTCACTATGACGCTGCCGATCTCTTTTTCTGCCATCAAGGCCGCAGCTTCCCGCGCCGTCTTTGAGCAGTCCAGGCTGAACACGGCAGGAGTCATTATCTTTTCAACACGCACCATGCTCTGGTCCACCAGCACTTCCAGAGCGTCATTCTTCACAAGATCATCTATAATTTCTTGGACCTTGTCTGCTTCCATGTCGACCTGCTGTGCTATGGCATCTACAGATAGGTCAGAGTAGCGATACAGGTTTGCTATGGCAGTTTTCTCCCTTGATTGCCGCTCGCCCTCTGCCATGTTTCTCAAGCGGTGCTGGCCTCCCTTGATCCGGCTTCTGGCAGAGTAGAGCTGCGATTATGCGACCTGTAGGTAGCAAGGAAGCCTATTCCCCCTGCCACGACGCCGGCGACGACCAGCAGTATGGCCGCCGATATCGGTTCTACAAAAGACACCAGTATACCGTGTGCCTGTCCCGCATTGAACCCCCGGCCTCCTACGTCTACGGGCAACATCGAAGCGCCTCCAAGGTATCCTGCATACATCAGCAAGCCCATTGCGGCGGCCGTTCCAGCGTTCATCAGCACTAAATGGGCCCATGCAAGGGCCTTGGCGCTTCTGCGGATGTGCTTTCCAAGCACGTTTTCAAGGTAATGGTAGAAAAGCGAAGATACCGCCACGCCCATCACCCCGACGATGATGTACATTACATAGCCAAACGTGAACCACGTCCCTGCGCCGCCTGCCGCCATCACTCTGGATACCTCAGGTTTGAGAGACATCTGACCCAGCACAAGAAAGATTGTCAGTCCAGCAACAGCTGCACCCTGTATGACGGCCGCCGCCATGAACCTCTTGGTCCAAGTGCCGTTAGATTCAGTTAATCTCGATCTGTTCACTCGGTTAATTCGTGCTTACATGTTATTATCGACAAAGAGTACACCGCGTGGCTCTGCAAACATAGTGATTAAGAATCAAAGGCTGCAAGCACCAATCAATGGAAGAAGAATTGATATCATCAACTCATGAAAAGAGCGAAAATGCACTTGAAGGCACATTCTTTCAGTGGTACAGCTCGACATTAACGGACTACATTTACAAGATGACTGTTGCATCGGTGTTGTTTTTCATATCCTACCCTTGGGCAGCGTTTTTATGGGCTCCATATTATTTCACGCGCAGGTGGCCTAATGAGCGCAGTTAGCGAAATCATGTCGCCGAAAAAGATCGTTGCAGCAAGCCTCAAGCGTAGCCTGTCGGCTCTCGACGTGGCCAAGCTTATGATAAAGAACAGGGTGGGCTCTGTCGTGCTGGTGGACGGCGACGAAAAGCCTGTCGGCATAGTTACAGAGAGGGATCTC
>DATFDX010000069.1:0-3041 GCA_035251875.1 Nitrososphaera sp.
GACTGCATGACGTCCTGCTTGACTTCGTTCTTTGCAACAGCCACGGTCATGCCGGCGAACCTGCCAGTGTTCTCCAGCATCTTGCCCTTGTAGAACTCGTGAGAGTAAAGGTCGCTTGTAGCTTTTTCCAGCTTGCTATCGTTCTGGCCGGTCGCGCCTACCTGCTTGATCGCTTCTCCCGCCGGCACGCCCGAGTACCCTTCCGACTCGATTATTATTATCGGGCTGGTGTCGGCAGAAATCCCAAACTCTTGCTGCATTTTCCTGTCGTTTTTCAGGTCTTCAAGCGCCTGGAAGTCATAAGGCGCGTGAGCCGGGACCGACATGACTATGCCAGTGCCGCTGTCGGCTTCAACAAACGACGCAGGGTAGACCGGGACTGTAGAGTTGTTGACGGGGTTGGTGGCGCTCTGGCCGACGATCTCTCTGCCCTTGATCGTCTTTATCACCTCGACTTTGTGGTTGAGGAACTCTAGCTTTCTTGCCGCCTCCTTGCTCACGATCCACTTTTCGCCGTCGACTCGCGCCTGCACATAGTCGATGTCCGGGTTGACCCACATGTTGGTGACCCCAAAGAGCGTCTCCGGCCGGAGAGTCGCAGCGGGCAGTATGCTGTCGCCTGCCCTGAACTTTATTACAACGTATTCGTTGAAATCCGGCTCGACGTCGCCCATCGTGTCGTGCTGGCTCACGGGGTTCTGGTCGCGTGGGCACCAGCCCACCGGGTGCGACCCCTGCACAATCAGCCCCTTTTTGCGCAGCGTCCGGAACTGCCAGGAGATGAACCGGGAATACATTTTATCAATAGTTGTGAACTCGCGCCGCCAGTCGATCGAGTATCCCATCTCCTTCATGCCGGCCTTGATCTCGTTGTGAAAGTAGCTCGCTATTTTGACGGGCTCGACAAAGGTAGAGATGACGTCGTCAGACAGCTTGTATATCTTGTGAAAAGTCTCCATCAGTTCAGGATCGCCGGCGGCGACTCTACGCGACATGCCGAGGATAGGAGTGCCGGTGTAGTGGAAGCCCATCGGAAACAGCACGTTGTAGCCCTTCATCCTCATGTATCGGGCGTGCGCGTCCGCAAGGGTGTATGTCCGGCCGTGGCCGATGTGCTGGGGTGAGTTCGGATAAGGATAGGCGACTGTCACGAAATACTTTTTCCTTTCGTCTGGCTCGGCCTGGAAGAGCTTGCCCTCTTCCCACCTCTTGATCCACTTGCCCTCAATAGAGTTCCAGTCTATGCGATCGCTCACGGCTACTTTGCAGCCTCTTCAGCCAACAGCAGCGCTTCCTTTATCCGGTCCTTTGACCTGCCGCCGCCCTGCCCAAACCGGTCGTCCCCGCCGCCAGAGCCGCCGAGCGTGGCAGAGACTTGCTTTGCTATCGCGCCGGCCTTGGCCTTTTTGCGCGCGGCTTCGCCGGCAAATACTATTACCCTTATGCCCTGCCCCTTTGACAGGAGAGCTACGTACACAAGGTCTTTGTCAAGCTCGATCGCCTTTTCGCCGACTGCGATGTGGTAGTCCTCGTCCAGCTCTTCGTCATACGTGCTGTACAGGCTGACGCCGGAGCCCAGTTTCTTGGCCTTCTCTGAAATTTCCTTTGCAATCGGGCCGGCGACGACTCTGAGCATCATCCGCGCCTTCTTTTTAGCCGCCTCGGCTTCTTCCATCGACTTGTTGAACGACTCGACCACTTTTTCCCTGCTAGAGCCTAGGGCCTGCGCGATGGTCCCAAGCTGGCCGTCCAGCTTTTGCATGTAATCGATAGCCGCTTCGCCGGCGACAAATTCCAGCCGGACCACCCCGTCCTGAATCCTCTCCGACTTTACTATCTTGACCAGCCCGATCTCGCCGGTGCTCTTTACGTGTGTCCCCCCGCAAGCCTCGATGTCCCACCCCTTGATGTTGACGATCCTCACGTTGCTTGTAGGGACGACTCCTCCCTGGTAGATGCGGAACGTGAATTCCTGCTCGGCATCCCCGCGGTCGTAAGTCTTGATCACGACAGGGTGGTTGTCCCTGATCACCTTGTTTGCGGCGTGCTCGATCTTTTGCACTTCTTCCTTGCCGAGCGCGGAGTGGTGCGTGATGTCGAGCCTGCCGTAGCCTTCTTCCTTGAAGGCCGAGTTCTGCCAGACCCACGATCCGAGCGTGTTCCTCGAAGCAGAGTTTAGCACGTGCGTCGCGGTGTGGTGCTTTGTGATAAGGTCGCGCCGGCGGGCGTTCACTTTCGCGTGCACGCTCTGCCCTTCCGCAAGCCTGCCCTCTATCCTGTGGATCACGACGTCTGCTTGCTTTGTCACTTCGACTACCTTGGCGTCCTCGATTTCCCCGGTGTCCGGCTCTTGCCCGCCGCCCCGCGGGTAGAACGCCGTCTGATCCAGAATAACGTACTTGCCATCCACGACCTTGAGCACCTTTGCGTGGAACTCCCTCATTGTTTCATCTTCATAGTAGAGCGGCTTTGTAGGCGGCAGCCCTTCGAGCCCACGGATTGGCTTTGCAGCCTGGCCCGCCGCCAGGGCGGTGTGCAGTTCCGCCAGCTTTGTGTAGAACGTGGACGGGACCCCCTGAATGACCCCCTGCTCGACAAGAAAGTCCGGAGTCACGCCGTCTGACTCGTAAAGCCTGATTAGGTCGTCGACTGACAGCTCGCCTTTCTTGCTCGTCTTGAGCGACGTGGCGACAGAGTTCATGCGCTCCCGCGAGCTGGCGTACCGGCCTGCTTCTAGCTGCAAAATGGTCCGGGCGTCCTGCCGATGATCTTCGAGCTCTGGGTACATCTGCTTCAGGTAGTCGATGTGCATGTCGGCAATGTCTTCCACCCTGACCTCCTTCCACCCGAGCCTCTCAAGTATCGAAAGCGCCCTGCGCAGGATCACGCGCAGGTTATAGCCGCCGCCCACGTTTGACGGCAGCGCACCGTCTGAAATCGCAAACAATAAAGTCCGGACATGGTCGGCGACGGTGTAGATCGCTTCGTGCGGCGCTACGAGCCGGGCGAGCTTTTCTTCGTCAATTTTCATCTCCTTTGCA
>DATFDX010000070.1:0-2303 GCA_035251875.1 Nitrososphaera sp.
GGCCTGAGCGATGAGAGGGATGCTAGGGCCGCGGTGATGTTCCACGACAGCCGCAACTTTACCATTGCAGACTCTACCATAGCATTCAACTTTGATGGGATTTACGCGAGGAACAGCAGCAACTTTCAGATCGCCGGCAACGAGGTCTACGGCAACATTCGGTCCGGCATAGACATCCGTGCCGGCTCGCACGACTTTGCCGTGAACTCAAACCACGTCCACGACAACGGGTACGAGGGCATCCTATGCACAGAATGCGCCGCGTTAGCCATAGCGGGCAACACCGTGGAGCACAACAAGGAGGCTGGAATAAAGCTGTTTTCGCACGTCAATTCCACCAGCGTCAGCAACAACGTCGCAAGCTTTAACGAAAAATTTGGAGTCTACCTCAAGGACAACGCCACGGGCAACGTGATACGAAACAACACCATAACAGGGAGCGAGGAGGGGATAACGCTGGCCGGATCTTCCATAAATAATGTAATTGCAAACAACGTCGTAGCTGGCAATGACGCCGCGATAGAAATGGACCCGACAAGTCAGGCAAACATCCTCAGGGCCAACCGGCTGAATGTGCAGACTAGGTAGCCTTGTGCCGCATCGCGCGGTGATCAACCATGCACTCCCTTGAGCAGAACTCGGCGCCGCAGCCTTCGTGGCCGCAGGGCACCGGCTCGGCGTGGTTGAACTTTTTGTTGCAGTAGGTGCATATCGCCTCCAGCTCGGAAAAGTCGCGGTTGAGGAAAGGCTCGCAGGATCGCTTTTCGCGGAACCACAGCACTTCGAGGTTCATCTTTTCTGCGTGCGTCAGCACCGTGTCGTAGGCTTCGTAGTAGCCAGGGGCGTAAAACTGGCGCATAAAGACAGAGCCGCCGGGGTGCTTTTTTGAGGCAGGGTTCCTATACGCAACGAGCCACTTTTCCGCCGGTACTTCGTCGCCGGATGCCACCCCTTTTCGACCCTTCACGGTATTGTCTGTCTGCTTGTGATTTTAATTCCTTGCGATGTTATGCCAGCAGCACGTCGGGTGCTCGCTGCCCAGAAATTATTATAAAGGCGTCTTCCAGATCGCAGCAGTCGCACTTGTTGTTAATACAATCCGCCAATGTGTGAAGCCTGCAATCTGGGCAGTTGCAGCGAGCCTCTGCAGTTTTCATTAAGGATACTATGGTTTGTACAATATTTTATTTAAAAAGAACGCATCTTGCATCTCTTGCAATTTTCCGTACCATGCAAGCTATTTCTTTTCCAGTTCTGCTTCTATTATTTTTTGCAGATCCCTTATGCCGAGCGGCTTTGTAAGAAAGCACTTTATGTTGTAATCCGGAAACACTTTCTCAAACTCTTCGCGGTACACCTCAAACGCCGTCATGAAGCAGACCTTTGCCCTGCCGTCCTTTTTCCTTATTTCCCGGTACAGCTGGAAGCCGTTGAGCCGGGGCATCCTGATGTCAAATATCAGCATGTCATAATAGCTGTTCTTGAAATGCTCCAGTGCCTTCTCCGAGTCGTTAAATGTGTCTATAGTATATCCTGCGGCTTCAAGGCCGCGCTTCATGACAGAAGTGATGTCCGGCTCGTCGTCCACGACGAGGATCCTGCCCTTGTGGCTTGCTCCCACTACCATGGTGGTTTACCATAATATTTAACAAGATTCCAAAAATTCTCTAGGGAATGCGATTGCAGTATCAGCGCCGGGCAAGCGCGTTCTGCATGTACTGGCGGAGCTCCGACGCCTTGACCCTTTCCTGCTGCATTGTGTCCCTGTGCCTTACCGTCACGGTGTCGTCCTGCATCGTGGTCTGGTCGACTGTCACGGCAAACGGCGCCCCCACTTCCTCAAGCCTGCGGTAGCGCCGGCCGATTGACCCGGACTCGTCGTAAAATGTGTCAAAGTCGAATTTCAGGTCTGAATGGATCTTGCGCGCTTTTTCGCCCAGCCCGTCCTTTGTCATCAGCGGCAGTATGCCAACCAGTACAGGCGCAAGGTACGGCTTGAGCTTTAGCACCACCCTGTCGTCGTGCTGCTCGTCTTCATAGTAGCAGTGCTCTAGGATGGTGTAAATGCTCCTGTCGATGCCCATCGACAATTCAAAGACGTGCGGCAGCACCTTGATCTGGTCTGCGGGATCGACTACTTCCAAGTTCTGCTTGCTCGTGGCCCCGTGCCCCTTCAGGTCATAGTCAGAGCGGTAGTTACAGGCCACGAGCTCGAGCCACCCGATGCTGGTCTCCACTTCAAAATCAAACGCGACAGAGGCGTAGAACGCCTTCTCCTCGTCCGATAGCCTGCGGAACCGGCT
>DATFDX010000071.1:0-2860 GCA_035251875.1 Nitrososphaera sp.
CGAGTTTGTTGTCTCCGCCCGCTGGTTTATCCCAAGCAGGTCGATCAGCTCGCGCAGATTTTTCGTCTGGAAGTAGACAGAGCCGGGCCCGGTGATTTCTGTCGCAAGCCCTTCGCCTCCGAGGATCGTAGTCTTCATCCCTCCGACCTTGGTTACGCGGTACGCCGCCTGGTCACTGAGCGCGACAAGGTGGTAGTTGTCGATCATTATTTTTTCGCCTGCCGCGACCTGCTTGTGCACGATGCCACCGTAGGCGTTTAGGAAAATGTCGCCCTGGCCGGTGGCCTTGAGCATGAAAAACTCGCTTCCAAACAGCCCTTTCGTAAAGCCCTGCCACTGTGTGTCAAGGAACACGCCCTGCGTGGACGCGACGTACGATCCCGATTGCACGATAAAGCCGCTACCCGGCTTTACTTCGACCCGCACAATGTCGCCGATTGGAGGCCCGGTAAGGCCGATAGAGCAGTCGCCGTGCGCGACATAGTCGTTGACAAAGAACGACTCGCCGCCAAGCGCCGTGACTTTGATCTTTTTGAAAAACCCACCTTCGCGCGTCCGGGTCTTGATTTCCATGTCGCCCTTCATGTACACCATCGCGCCCGACTCGGCGGTTATCTTTTCGCCAGAGCTCATCTGCACCTCAAGTATCGCCATCGGCTCCTTCAGGATCTGGTACTGCACAGAGGCATGTTATGGAGAATTGTAATAAACGTTAGTACGCTTGTGGAACGAATTAATACCGTCACGCACTTTTGTTTTCTGATCAAACTGAAGACGTTCGTGCTGTCAAAAAGTGAAACCGGAGATCTTTTGGAAAAAATGGGCTCGGCATGGCCGCAGGACGCCGTCCCAAAAGTCAAGACGATCAAGGTCTACGAAGTTGAGGAGGGGCGGCGCCTGCTGGTCGCAGACGAAACAGTCGCCGTGCAGGTGCAGGACAACATCGTGCCATTCCTCGCAGGCAAATCTGAAATACTGCAGAGATTCCCATCAGTCACTGTCGACATGGGCGCCGTGAAATTCGTGTGCAACGGCGCCAAGGTGATGCGGCCCGGCATCATCAATTTCGACTCTTTCAAAAAGGGGGACATCGTGGTGGTGAAGGACCAGACGCACGACAGGGCCCTTGCAGTCGGAGTCGCCCTGGAGGACAGCGAGGCGGCAAAAGCGATGCCAAAAGGCTATGTCGTCGAGAACCTGCACTACATCAGCGACAAAATGTGGGAAGCCTACAAAGAAATCTAGGCGTTGCGGATAGCTATCGATTCTTCCCTGTGGCCGGTCTTTGACACAACCAGCACGTCGATTCCGTCTCCGCTTGACGAGTCGCGCTGGATTGCAGACTTGATGGCCCGGATAGCCAGATCCTTGGCTTTTTCTTCAGTCATGTTGGGCTTGAATTCCGCGTCCATGACGCCAAGCGCCATTTCCGCGCCCGTGCCGACGGCGGCATATTCATCTGGCAGGACGGAGCCGAGCGGGTCAAGCGTGTAAATTTCAGGCTTGGTGTTTATGCCGCCGACGATAACCTGCGTCAAAAGCGGGAAATACCTTCTCTCAAACATGATAACAGACATCAGTTTTGCTACGGAATTTGGTGCGACTTCGCGCCGGGTCTCGAGCTTGCGGATCTTGGCCAGAGCCTCGACCTGCCTGACGAGGACCTGCATGTCTGCAACCATGCCTGCGCACGCAGCGCCAACGTGGTCTGTGACTGGAAAGGTCTTCTTGATGCTCTTATTCACCACAAAGTTGCCAAACGATACCCTCTTTTCTGCGGCCAGTATAACGCCATTATTGTACGATATGCCGACTACTGTAGCGCCCGGCATGAATTCAAACGCCATATGACTTACATCGAGACGCCAGTTAGATTTAGTCGTTTCTATTGGGAAAAGATTGCTGGCAGTTTTGATCTGCCTAGCGCTTTAGAACGTTGGTGTCGTGTATCCTTATCGCTTCTGAAACGAGCCTGTTCTGTAACTCAAGTGCGTCCTTGCCCTCCGGGTGTTTTTCCTGCGCCACCGCCTCGGCGACGATGCTGATGACGTGCCTCATCAGGAACTCGTCTCCCCTTGCGGATTCTGCTTTGTAGGTTGGGTTGGCCTTGTTCACAAACACAATGTTTTCCGTGGTAAAGCTGTAACGCGAGTCAGTCTCGTCCTCGTACGGTATGACCTTGTAGCCTATCCTCTTTAGAGCAAACGTCTTTTTCAAGATCGGCTTCCTAACCGTCCTTGTCCTGATGACTGTCCCGTCGGCCTGTGCCTCGTCTATTGTCTCAACCACTTCTCCGGAAACTTCTGGCGCGGCTCCTTCTTCATAAATGCCAGACTCGGTGACAGTGTGTTGCCGGGCGTGTCCTGCCTTTGACATGCCAGAGCTTCCCGGAGTCATCGGTTTGATCTCTTCCATCTGGTGAGCGTGTGCGTGGCCCTTGTGGTCGTGCTTGTCCTCTTCTTTGCGGATGGTCCTTACGCGCTCTTTTACCTCAACCATTTCATAGCCCTGCACTTCTTCTTCAAGCTCCAGCGTTTCTACCATTGCCTGCCCGAGAACCTTGTCTATCTCGCGGTAGATCTTGGACTCCTCTCTGGTTATCAGCACGTCCTCATATTCGGTTAATCCCGGAATGACAGTGTCGATTACAAACGTCTTCATTTGCTGGTTGAACTTTGTGTACTCGTCGTCTTCGATTATCGCGGACTTATCGGCAAACCTTGTCGTCAGGGCGTCGCACCTGGCAAAGCCGGTGACGCGGTTGAGTTTTGTGTCAAAGCCAAAGTTGCTGCGCGTCACGATGTGGTTCCCCACCATTACTGCTATTCCGCGTTCTTCTTCTGCCAGTGGCCTCTTTGCG
>DATFDX010000072.1:0-2638 GCA_035251875.1 Nitrososphaera sp.
CATGGGTCTTTAGCGCGGAAGTGTCGATGCCGTTTTCGCGGAGGAACCTGGCGACGTCAGACTGCATAAAGTGTTTTTGCGGCTCCTTTGGCCACGGCCTTGGAAGAAGGATTACGCTCCTACCGTCCCTTATGGCCCTCAAGATATCCGCTTTCTTGTGTTCAATGTCCCCGGTTACGTGCAGGGTTACAATGAATGCCTTGTCGGTTGGAACTCGCGCCTTTGCTGCGGCAACCTGGACGGAGCTAATGCCGGGCACGATCTCGGTATTTTCGTCGCCCCAGATCTGCAAGAGCCTGTCGACTACTTCGGACTCTGAAAAATTGACGTCGCCTGTAAAGGGGACCGTGCAGTATTCGCCGTCGCGCATGTCGCTATAGACCTGCTGGTAGACCTGCTCCTGGCTCTTCATTGTCACTTCAAGGACCTGCTGATTTGCCCTGTCAATCACCCCCTCGATCGTGGCAAGGGTGTACCTATAGCCCACGACGTACCTAGATTTTCTTATGGCCTCCTTTGCCGCGTCTGTGAGATACCTGGGCGAGCCGGGGCCTACGCCGACTGCAAAGAGCCTTTTTGCCAACATATCAGCGTAAATCCGACTTTAATTAAATGGTTATTCCGTAAGATACGCTACAGACCAGCATGGAGCATCTCATGGAACTTGTGTCACCATAACTTAATAGATGAGAATAGCGTTCTCGAGGTGATTGCTACGTCCTCTCCAGGCAGACCTGATAGCAGTGCCATATCTGACAAAATAGCGGAGATTAGGGAGAACAAGATCTCGAGGTACGAGCCCCTGATCAAGCCCGAAGGAGGGTTGACGTATACAGGATTTTCAGATCACGACTTTGCCAGGCAGCTCGATATCTTGCGGTCACTCCAGAGGCTTGGCATTGTCAGGGAGGAGCCTTTTGACTATATCCGTAAATGCAGCCGGTGCGATCACCATGGCATGGTTGTAAAGGTGGCATGCCCCGTATGCTGTTCCACCAACACAGACCAGGGCAAGGTCATTGAACATCTTGCATGTGGAAACACCGACCTTGAATCAAGGTTCCAGACAGACGAGGGGCGGCTGGTCTGTCCAAAATGCAAGAAAAAACTAAAAGCGATCGGGGTTGACTATGTCAAGCCTGGCTCTTACTGCTCGTGCCTTTCATGCAAGGCGCTCTCTCCGGAGGGCAGGATGCAGTTCATATGTCTTAACTGCGGCAGCTCGCTGGCAAAGGAAGAGATGAAACTCGAGCCCCTTGCCGCCTATGTCATTGACCAAGAAGCGGTGGCAAAATATTTTGACTCGACAGGCTTCCAATTTCACCTGTCCATTGTTGAAGCCTTGCGCTCCTTGGGAATAAAGGCAGAGCACAGGGCGGCGGTTACAGGCTCTTCCCAGGTACCGCACACCTTTGATATTGTTGGCTATTCAGGTGAAAATCTGGAACCAGCGGTTGCAATTGAAATTGAAAAGTCGGGCGAGCCGGTCGATCCAGAGTCACTGCTCAACTTTTTGGCCAGATGTCTCGACGCCAAGGTGGAGAGAAAGATATTCGTCGGAGTGCCCGGGTTTTCTGACGAAGCAAAAAAACTAGCCGGCGCCCACGGGATTGAAATTGTCGAGTCTGACGGAAGCAATCCCAAGGAAATTGCAGACAAGATCGCATCTGGAATGCCAGAGCGAGTTCCAGACCAGCAGCTCGAGCAAATGATCGAATCAATGAGAGAGGCTGTGGAGGAACAAGAGATCCAGAGGGATGAAGTGGATGTGGAGAGCGTGAGCCTAGAAAAGATGCTCCGAACCATAATAAGCTCACCCAAAGATGAAGAAAGTGCCCAGGAAGAAAGCTGAAGCATGGCGGGGGCAAGAAGGACACTTGTCGCCAAGTTGGTGGCGCTTGCCGTTGTTCCATTCGCAGTCGCGGTGGCAATTACTCTTATCATGGGAACGTTTGTCTTTCTGGCCTCAATGGTCGCAGTTACTATTTTTTGCATATACCTTCTTGCAGCCTGGAAAAGACAGCAGCTGCATGAGCAAAAGCGTGTGTCGATCTTTGCCCTGTATGTGGTCGTGTTTGTCCTGCCGCTGGCTATTGCAGCCGTTTACTCTATTGAAGTAGGAGGTTATTTCAGCAGCAACTTTTCAATATACTCGGCCATAGTCTCATTCAGCCTGGCGCTTACGTTCATGTACACATTCCTCAATGTCCCGCTGACGATTTACCACAAGAGGCTTGAAGACAGCGTTAGGCCGCCGGCTTCTTTTCCGCTCATAACAGTCATTATTCCCGCATACAACGAAGAGAGGACCGTCGTCAAGGCACTTGACGCTCTGGCAGAAGCTGACTATCCTAGCAAGGAAATAATTGTTGTCGATGACGGCTCAAGCGACAATACTTTTACAGCGGCCTCCCGGTGCCGTGAAAAGTTTGGCAAAGATGTGTTATTTTCAGTCATTAGAAAGCCGGAAAACGGAGGCAAGTCATCGGCGATTAACCACGGGCTGCTATTTGCAAAAGGCGAAATTGTTGTAACTGTAGACGCCGACTCGATAATCGCAAGAGATGCACTCAAAATGATAGTAAAGTACTTCCAGAACCCAAGCGTCGCAGGGGTCGGGGGGAACATCAAGGTGCTA
>DATFDX010000073.1:0-4035 GCA_035251875.1 Nitrososphaera sp.
GTTAGATGACAAGTTCAAGTTTAGTTATTCATAAAAGTGATCAGTGCATTTTCTACCGCTGAATTTGATTGACGAAAAGGCTACCCCTAGCAACGAATTTGTTCAAAAGACGCAAGAAATAATCTGCAGCCTGGCGTCAAAGGAGAACCTGGTGCTGTTCCAGATGGCCAGCGAGGGTGTCAGGTACAACTTTTTCTTTCTTGAAAAATCAGGGATCTCTAGAAAGCAGTACTACAAAGGGCTCAGGACGCTAAAGGACGCCGGCCTGATACGCAAGTTCAACAACAGTTACCTGCATACCACGCTGGGCAGGCTCGTCTACCACGAGATCTCGAAGATCGAAAAATTCACCAGCCATTTGAACGAGATGAAGATGATCGACGTCCTGAAGGACTCGGGCCAGTTCAGCCAGAACGAAATGTCCACATTCCTGAAGAAAATGAGCGACAACGGACAGGATTCGTTCCTGTCAGACATTGCCGCTGAAATATAGCCAGGCGCCCGATTTTTCTGCGCTACACATCGCCCCTGATTCTTCTGTTGCAACTGTAATCAAGCTATTTATAATGCAAAAAGCTATTTTTTACAGATGGCAAACAGCAAAGTCTGCGTTCTCGGCGCCGGCAGCACGAAATACGGAAAATTAAACGAGAGCATCATCGAGATTGCGCTGAACGCGGCCAAAGACACCATCGACTCTGCCGGGATCACCCCAAAGGATATCCAGGCCGGCTACATTTCAAACGTGTTCGGGGTTGCTGACAAGCAGGTGCACATGGCGCCTGTCATCATGAGCAACCTCGGCATTTCTCACGTCCCCGGGCTCACGATCGAGTCTGCGTGTGGCTCAGGCTCTGTAATGTTTAGAGAGGCTTTTGCAAACGTGGCCGCAGGTTTCTATGACTGTGTCCTTGCGCTCGGCGTCGAAAAGGTGACGCACACTGGCACGGTGCACAGCACGACTTTATTTTCATATTGCTCTGACTTTTTCTACGAAGGCGGCAACGGCGCGTCGTTCCCCGGGCTGTTTGCTTCCATGGCGCGCGCCTACATGTACACTCACAAGGCTACCGAAGAGGACCTTGCAAACGTGGCGGTCAAGAACCACGACAACGGCATGCTAAATCCAAAGGCGCACGTGCACAAAAAGATCACGGTCGACGACGTGCTGAGGTCGCCGGTTGTCGCTTCGCCGCTGAAACTGCTTGACTGCTGCCCGTTCTCCGACGGCGCTTCGGCGACGATCCTGTGCAGCGAAGAGTTTGCGAAAAAGAGCGGCATGCCTTACATGGAGATAATCGGCTCCGGCAGGGGCGCCTCGCCGGCAGCTGTGCAAGGGCGCGAAGACATCACCACCATCCCGAGCACAGTAGCAGCTGCAAGGCAGGCATACAAGATGGCCGGGATCACCCCGAAGGAGATCAACTTTGCAGAGGTGCACGACTGCTTCACGATTGCAGAGATAATCGACGTGGAGGACCTTGGCTTCTTCCCAAAGGGCAAGGCCGCCCACGCGGTAAGGGACGGAGCCACGCGCCTCAGGGGCGAAATTCCGATCAACCCGTCCGGCGGACTGAAGGCAAAGGGCCACCCGATCGGCGCGACAGGAGTCGGGCAGGTGGTCGAAGTGTTCGACCAGTTCACCGGCAGGGCCGGCGACCGCACCATTCCAAATGCCGAGATAGCGCTTACCCACAACTTTGGGGCCACCGGCGCCAGCGCCGCGGTCCACATTTTCAGAAAAGTTGACAGGAAATGATGGAAAAATTGTCGCACACGGAAAGCACGCACCAAAAGTTCATTGAAGCCGCGAACCGGAAAAAGATACTGGCGCACAAGTGCGCCAAGTGCGGCCACCTGATGCTGGAGACGGTGCTCTACTGCGAAAAGTGCTCTGGAAGCAAGTTCGAGCACGCCGAGCTTGACGGCGCAGGCACAGTGGTTACATACACCATACAGGCGGTTGCGCCGGAGGGCTTTGAGGACGCCGGCTCGTACGCCTGGGTGGTGTTCAAGATAGACAACTCGCAGTTGAGAGCGTCAGGATTTCTGCCCGGCGTAAAGACCCCGGCCGACCTGCCGATAGGCACCCGGGTGAGAGTGGCAGGGTTTGACCAAAAGCACGGCCTCATGCTGCAAAAATAGCCTGTATGTAAGAATCAACACCCAGCTCCGTTTTATATCCACCACCTGCACCTATATCATCATGTACATGTTTGAATCCAAGGTGTACGAGTGCCAGTCATGCAGCCAGTTCTTCTTCTTCAAGCTGGACGCCGACGATCACACCAGCAGGACGGACCACTCTAACTTCAAGGTGACAGACTGGACATCGCCGGCTCAGTCGTCGCCCAGGATCAACAGAGGCAAGAAGGCGCCCGTCTAGCATAGCAACAATTGCGCGTTTTGTTAAAAACTGTCAAGGAAACTTTTCTTATTCCAGTTATTGCAGGTTGCTAGTATGCTATCGGCTGACGTGATCTGCGGCAAGTGCGGCTCGATCGTCTACCAGATGCGCATGCTAAAATCAGTGAAGGACGCGCTGCGCGGAACAAACAGCCGCTGCCCCGTGTGCGGCGCAGCGCTCAACCCCGGCGATTTCACGGTTGCAGTCACCAAGCGCTAGTGCACGCGGCCGTGTTTCCGGAATCCGCCATAGTACGCAAGCGCCGCGATTGCCACCGCAACAACATACCACGTGGGCACCACAAAGCTGCCGGCATCTATTGCGCCCATGTGGATCGACGTCCAGTCTGACGCCTGCATCAAGAGCCCGCCTTTCGGGTCGCTCTCAAGCGGCACGGCCCACCTGTTTGCAAACCAGGCGAAATCCTCCACCACTATCGCGGTCACCAGGTTGGCCGCGCCCACTAAGGCCGCCTTTATGCGGTTGTGCCGGCCGAGCAGCTTGAACGACATGTCGTCCCACAGCGCGGCAAAGCTGAGGAGGACAAATATGAAGAGCATGGGGAACAGGTGATACTGGTACATGTTGCCGATAATGGGCTCGGTCTCCCTGCTCCTGTCGAAATTCGAGTCGGTGACGACCACCTCGCCGTTTGAGATCTGCAGGGCAGGATCCTTGATGTAATAATACTCGAGGTGGGCAAAGCTCGCGGCAAATATGACTCCAATGACCGCGGTTGAGATGAACTCGATCTTGCGCGCGCCGAGGTGCTTTGCGATGTGCTCCCTCTTTGAGAGGCGGCTGTGATCCTCGCCCGCAACCATCTCATTATTGTACGCGGCCACTGCTATTAAAGATACAAATTTTTTCGTAGCTCAGCTTTATAGCAGCTTTTGGTACACAGACGTCAACATCGGGAGTTTTCCAGCTTTTCTTGACCAAGTGGTAGTAGATGGCAGGGGGAGACAAGCGCCAGCAATTCGTGAGCCAGATCACCGCCGCAACCGGCGTGGTCTACAACCAGCTCACGCGCCTCAATATGCTCGACAGAAAGTTTGCTTCAACCGAGGTCTACTACCTCCAGCAGATAACCTCGAACATAAAGTCAGGCAACAATGCCCGCGCCAAGATCCTCGCCACAGAATTGTCGAACGTGAGGCGGCTCCGCCGGACGACGCAGCACACCGGCCTTGCGCTCGAGGCGATCGTGATCCGCTTCAGCACAATCAACGAGTTCGCCGCGGTCCTCGACGCCATCGACCCGACAATTGAGATGATAAAGGGCATCCAGTCGGAGCTGAGCAGGTCCATCCCAGCTGCCAACGAGGCATTCTCTGAGGTCTCTACGGTGACCACCGACGTGCTGCTCTACGCAAACATCAAGGCAGAGGCCAGAATCTCGACTCCAGTGGACGCAGACGCCCTTTCGATCCTCAACGAGATCGAGGGCGTGCTCGAGGACGAGGCGAAAGCCAAGCTGCCAGAGGTCCCGACCAACATCCCGACTCAGAAGCAGGAAGAATCGCCTGCAGAAGAGACAAGGGTCATGGTTGAAAGCTAGAATAGTTGACCTTTTGGTCAAGCCCATGGAGGGCAGATCGTACTGTTAGTGAAAAATATTTTACAAA
>DATFDX010000074.1:0-2601 GCA_035251875.1 Nitrososphaera sp.
TCGACAACGACAAGGTGTGCTACATTTCGATAAAGGGCCAGTACTTTGGCGGGATACCGGTCGAGCTTGACCTAAAGCTAAAGGTGGTTGACGCGTACAACAGCGCCGGAGTGATGATAGACGCGGTGAGGGCGACAAAGATAGCCATCGACAGGGGCATTTCCGGGCCTCTTGAGAGCATTTCGGCGTACTGCTTCAAGCACCCGCCGGTGCAATTGCCGTATTCCGTCGCCAAGGCGAACTTTTTAGAGTTCGTCGAAGGCAAGCGAGAGCGCTAGCAGTGAGATAAAAAAAATTTCACTAAAAGGAGCTGGATTGAACGCTACAACGCATAATTAGGTAATGCGAAAACTCAACTCGATAGCGCTCATTTGGTTCACATAAAAAAGCTCGAAGTGTACGGATTCAAGTCATTCGGCTTCAAGAACACCATAGTGCACTTTGAGAAGGGCCTGGTCGCCGTAACCGGCCCAAACGGCTCCGGCAAATCCAACATCCTTGATGCCATCATGTTTGCAATAGGTGAGAACAGCCCAAAGGCGCTCAGGGTGGACAAGTTCCAGTCGCTGTTCCACGACAGCCAGAACAGCAGCCACCGGCTCATCAGAGTCAGCCTCACGTTTGACAACATGGACAGGGGCATCCCGGTCGATGAAGACAACGTGACCCTCACTCGCGAGATGGAGGGCCAGAACGGCGAGAGCCAATATTCCCTCAACGGCAAGAAGGTGAGCAAGACCGCCATAATGGAGCTCCTCGAGGTGGTGCTGGCGGCCCCGAACAAGCTGAACATCGTCCAGCAGGGCATGATAACCAGGATATCCGAGCTCAACTCGGAGGAGCGCAGAAAGATAGTCGAAGATATAGTTGGGCTTTCATACTTTGACGAGAAAAAGGCCGAGGCCCTCAAGCAGCTGGACGAGGCCGACAGGAGGCTCGAAGTGGCGTTTGCAAGGATGGGCGAGATCCGAAAGCGCATAGACGAGCTCGAGGCGGAGAGGAACGACCAGCTGAGGTACGATCAGCTAAATTCCGAACTAAAGCGCTTCAAGGCCGTGCAGATTTCCAACACCATACGGAACGTGAGGCACAAGCTGGCCACAAGCAACCAGATCCTCGAGTCCAAGAACGAGAAGTCGTCCCAGCTCTCAAAGCAGGTCGACGAGCTCCGACTTGAGATTGAAAAGCTCGACGCGGAGAAGACAAAGTTCATCCAGGAAGTCGACGCGGCCACCCGCGCCAAGGCTCAGGTGGCAAGCAGGATATCAAGCGTCGTCCACGATTCCGAGCGCACAAAGGCGATGCTAGGCGAATCTGAGCGCAGGATAGCAGAGATAGAAAGGAGGCTGCCGGCTATTGACGGCGGCAAGCAGGCGATTGCTGCGCGCATGGAAAATGCGCGCGCCGAAACGGACAGGCTCAGGGCGACGGTGGACCAGAAAAAAGCTGCGGGGGCGGATTTTAGAATGAAACTTGATGCCATTGACGACGAAGTGGGAAAGATAACCGCGCGGCTTGCAAAGTACGCGTCGTTTAGGAACAGGCTGGAAAAGAGGCACGCCAGGATGGTGTCGCTAAAGGGCCAGCTGGAGCTTGCCGCGGCGAGGATCGAGGAAAAGGTCAAGACCACAAACTACAAAAAGAGTTCCAACGACTCTGCGCTTGGCGCGCTCGAGTCTGAAATTTCATCTGCAAAGGGCAGGATAACAGAACTTGAAAGGTCGCTTGAATCTGATAAGAAAAAGATGCAGGACGCGGCCAGGCTCGTTGCCGAGCTTGCAGAAACAAAGGCAGGGCTTGAAAAAGAGCTTGCCGGCTCTGCCAATCTACTTGTGCGGGCAGAAAGCCTTGCGACCAAGTTCGAGGAGCGTGCCAGCGCCGCCAAGAACGCAATGAACGAGGATTTCGCCATTGCAGAGCTAATGAAGGAGAAGGACAAGTTTGGCATCATGGGGCTCGTGCACGACCTTATCAGGTGGGACGTGACCTACGAGCGGCCCGTTCTTGCTGCCGGCTCTGAATGGATGAAGGCCTTTGTGGTGGACGACATCAAGTCCATGATATTGATTGCGGCGTACGCCAAGGAGCGCAAGCTCCCGCGCCTCCGCATAATACCGCTCGATGTTGTCGGCCGCTTCAAGCAAAACCATGACGTGCCGGACGACAACGTCAACGTCATCGGGAGGCTGTCAGATTTCGTGCATTCCAACTATGACAGGCTGCCGGCGTTCCTGTTCTCAGATACGCTGCTTGTAAGAAACTCGTCCAGCGCGTTCATGCTGGCAAGGCAGGGCTACAGGACCGTGTCGGCAGAGGGCGAGATGTTCGAGCCGGCCGGAGGCTCGATGTCGCTCGACTTTGGAGGCAAGATAACCGACATGACAAAGGCCATACTGTTTGGCGACTCTGTCGAAGACCTGCGCGAAATGCTGGCGAAACTGTCAAAGACGATAGAGAAAAAGAACGCCCAGCTGCAAGAAGTCGCCGAGCGCATAGTGACCGCCGAGTCCGAGCGCGTCAGGCTGGAGCTTGGCATCGGTAACCTAGAGAGCAGGATCGCAGGCGAGCGGGAAGCAGCAGGCGCAAAGGAAAGGTCGATGT
>DATFDX010000075.1:0-2403 GCA_035251875.1 Nitrososphaera sp.
AGATGCCTTGACGCTTTACTTGTTCCACTTCACCGATCGTTAACGCACCCTTTGTAGTCAGTCCTGCTTTTTTATTGCCAATTTGATATTACATGCAGCAACGCAAGCTCCGACTCCCTTATCGAATTTTGCTATTACCCCCTCACCTAATTCTTTCACAATGCACGATCGTACTTCTCGACAATTTCCGCGCATATGGCATTGTGTAAATGGGCCGCTGTTGTTCCCTTTGTATGCCCTTTTGTTACTTTGAGCTTTGAATAGCCCGTAAGGTCAAAAAAACCAATTATACTTATTCTAGTCTTGCCACTTGCCTTTATTCTCTTTTTGGCATGTCCAATGAAGGAATCGAGCCCCTTGATAGTGACATACGTCATAGTAAACAAGAGAAATCCTAATTATATAACCTTACAAGTTGCTTTCAGATTTCATGCCTAGCAGATCATCACCTTATTGAAAGTTTTGTAATGGTAAGAATTACTATCAATCTAGCTTAACATAACTTCTAAGTGGCGCGAGCGTCGGCGTATTTGTACTCAACCACTGGAGCGTCTTGATGAATGAGCTCGCTGCCTCAATCGTCGTCAAGACAGGAATCCCCATCTCCACCGCCTTCCGTCGTATCTGGTACTCGTCGTACAGCATGTCCACGTACTTTTCCAGAGTCGACGTCGCGGCAATGTTGATGATAAAGTCGATCTTCCTGTCGTACAATAAATCGGCTATGTTGGGCTTTCTGTCCGGCTCGCTAATCTTGTAGACCAGCTGCACGTCCTTGAACTTGTTGTTCTCCATAAACTCTGCAGTATGCTCGGTGGCCATCATCCTGTACTTCATAGAGGAGGTGAGCGACACTATCGGGAGCAACATCTCTTTGTTCTTCTGCCCGCCGACAGTCACCAGCGCGCTTCCAGAAAGCGGCAGCGAATACCCGGCGGCCATGTACGCCTTTGACAGCGCGTCGTAGAAGGTGTTGCCAAAGCACGCGACTTCACCGGTCGACTGCATCTCCACACCGAGCACAATGTCTGAGCCTTCCAGCTGCATGAACGAAAACTGCGGGACCTTTATCCCAAAGCCGGTGGTCTTTAGCCACATGTCCTTGGCTGCAGGCGGCAACTTTTTGCCGGTCATCGCCTTCGCAGCAAGGTTGATGATGTTAAAGCCGACGAACTTGCTGACAAACGGCATAGAGCGGGATGCCCTGACGTTTGCCTCAATGACCGACACCTCGCCGTTCTTTACAAGGTACTGGATGTTGAACGGCCCCTTGACGTTGAGGGCCTTGCCTATCTTGATAGAGTTGTCCACGACAGTGTCGATGGTCTCCCTCTCGAGCCGCCAAGGCGGTATGCTCATCATGGCGTCGCCCGAGTGCACGCCGGCGTTGTCGATGTGCTCTATCACAGAGCCAATGACCACGTCCTTGCCGTCGGACACCGCGTCCACCTCGACCTCCGCGGCGTCCTGCAGGAACTTGCTTATGACGACTGGATGGTCGGGGCTGACGTTCGTCGCGTCGGTCAAGAACTGCTCCAGCTGCTGCTCGCCCCACACCACCTTCATTGCCGCGCCAGACAGCACGTACGACGGCCGGACTAGTACCGGGAATCCGACAGTGTCTGCAAACTCTTTTGCTTCTGCAAGCGAGCTGAACTTTCTCCACGCCGGCTGCTTTATGCCTAGCGTGTCGAGCAGCTGCCCAAACTTTGCCCTGTCCTCAGCGCGGTCGACGTCTTCGGCGCTCGTGCCGATGATGTTTACGCCGTTTTTAGCAAGTTTCGGAGTCAGGTTGTTCGCGGTTTGGCCGCCTACGCACGTGACCACGCCGGTCGGGTTCTCTTTGCCGCAGATGTCCAGCACCCGCTCCAGCGTCAGCTCTTCAAAGTACAGCCTGTCGCAGATGTCATAATCCGTGGACACCGTCTCGGAGTTGCAGTTGATTACCGATATTTCCTTGACCCCGTTCTCCTTCAGGCCCCACACCATGTTGACCGTCCCCCAGTCAAACTCGACGCTGCTCCCTATCCTGTAGGGGCCGGCCCCGAGCACTATCATCCTGCTCTTGCCGTTTGGCTCGACCTTGACGTCGTCCGCGTCGCCGCCGTACGTCATGTACAGGTAGTTGGTCTTCGCCGGCCACTCTGCAGCCAGAGTATCGATTTGCTTGACGACAGGCTTTATCCCAAATTTCTCGCGGAACGCCCGGACCTGCATCTCGTCCAGGCTCTGGCAGCGCGCTATCTGCTTGTCTGAAAATCCCAGCTTTTTCGCCTTCTTTACGATCCCCTCGTCAAAGCTGGTCTTGCGCAGCAGAGCCTCCATGTCTACGATGTTCTTTATCTTTGTCAGGAACCACGGGTCTATGAACGACAGCTGGTAGATCCGCTCGATGCTCATGCC
>DATFDX010000076.1:0-4043 GCA_035251875.1 Nitrososphaera sp.
CCTTGACCGATTCGGCATCCTCGTCCTTTGTGAGGTCGTAGATCGGCTCTGGCGGCGGCTCCTTGCCAATAGGCACGACGTGTCGGTTCTTTTCTTCATGCCGCTCTTCCTTTTCGCTCATGGCTAGAACATTGGTCATTATCATTTAAGAAGGCTAGCTTTCCCGCCATATCGCCTTTGTCTTTGCCAGCACGACAAAGCCTACCAGATAGGCGGCCTGCACCGCAAAGCCAAAGCCGAGTGACCACCCTTCCGGCGCGTCTCCGCTCATTATGTACTGGATTATCAGCGAAGCATGCGTAGTCGGCATCGCGTAGGCAAGCGGTAGCAGCTCGGCCGGCACGGCAGCTATCGGGTAGAACACAGGCGGCAGGATGGTGAGTATCACGTTAACAAACGAGATAACCTGCGTGGCGTTTCGCATGTGGAGCATGTGCGACGACAGAAAGAACCCCATAGCCGACATTGATCCCCAGATCAAGAGTATCGTCGCCACCAGAAGAGGGATGCTGGATACCGATCCACCAAAGAACATGACAAGCGACGCAAGCGCAATCAGCGCGGGCAGTCCAAAGAGCAACTCCGACAGCGCAAGCCCCATCATGTACGTCAGCGGCGACACGGGCGACGCGACAAACAGGTCCTGCACCTTGTACTCGGTCTTGTAGAACGAGATGTCCTGCCCAAGCGCAAGGCCATAGCCCACGAGTGCCATCACGAGGCTGCCTGCGACCGCAGGCTGGACGTACTGGCCCCCGCTTATCACAAAGAGCACGAACAGGAGCGAGAAGGGGCTTATTGCGGTGAACACTAGCGACATCGGGTTCCGCCGGAGCCAGAGCACCCCGGTCATGTAGGCGATAAGGAACGCCTGCCTGACCGGCAGCATGCTAGTTTCTGCCGTTCTGGTCATCTCCAATGCCGCCTCCCACGAGGTAGACAAACACGTCGTCGAGCGTGACTGGCGATACTGTAAAAGTCAAGTTCTTGCGCAGCGCGAGCTCGGACAGCTCGCGCACCGCGGATTCAAAGGTAAAGACACGGAGCATCCCGGCGCCGGTGTCAACGACCGAGCCGTACGATTTTAGCGAATCGACGTCGAGCCCGTCGCGGGCGATGTCGACTCTAATGTTCTGTGGTATCACCCTGCGCAGCTCCCGGATCGTCCCCTGCGCGATCACCGCGCCCCTGTCGATTATGACGATATAGTCAGACAGCATCTCTGCCTCGTCCATGTAGTGCGTCGTCAAGAGTATCGAGCCTCCCTTGTTCTTCCAGTCCTTTATCGCGGACCAGACCTGCCTCCTTGACACAGGGTCGAGCCCGATAGTCGGCTCGTCCAGAAACAGCAGTTGCGCGTCAGTAGCCATCGCCATCGCGACCAATATTTTCTGCTTCATGCCGCCCGACAGGTTCATCGCCGGCCTGTCGCGCGCTTCGTACAGCTCTAGCTTGCGCAGGATCTCCTCGGTCTTTTCCCGGGCGGCCTGCTTGCCCTCGCCTCTTATCCTGAGCCAGTTGTAGACATGATCCCACGACGTCAGAGCGCGGAGCGGCCTGCCCTCCTGCGGCACGACCGAAACAAGATCGCGGATCTGCCTTGCCTGCTTTGTAACGTCGTAGCCGAGCAAGCTGATGCGGCCTGCAGTCGGCGCCAGTTGGGTCGCGCACATGCGCACAAAGGTCGTCTTGCCGGCTCCGTTCCTTCCAAGTAGCGTAAAGATCGTGCCTGCCTCAACCTTGAGCGAAACGTCTGACAGCGCAGCCTGGCGTGCACCCTTGTATACCTTGGTTACGCCGGCGGCTTCTATCGCAAGCACGAGAACCAGTGCGCAAGCCTCTAATGTAGACTTTATGTCAATGGAGAGAGAACGGGCACCTGTCGCAGCCCCTCTGGAACCTCAGGCAGTCCTTGCTGTCGCAGTCGTATACTACCCCGCATTTTGGGCACTGGTGCAGGTGTAGATGGCCCGCCAGCATACTAGCAAATACCGATATTCGGTATTTGTTGTTGGAGGAAAAATGTTGTTGACACGGTTGTGAGGTATTGTAATAGAGTCTGAAGGTAGACCAATGATCAACGACCTTTTTATTGCAAATCCTGCCAACCAGTTTCGTAAACCGCCCTTCCGAAAAGCCAGACCGTATTTCCGCTGGAAGGACCCTGCTCCCCCATTGCGCAGGGCCGTCCAGCCTTTTCAGATATGCAAATAAGTCCCTATGTGCAAGATATTGCGTAAATGAGAAGGGAATACATAATCGCCAGGATTGAAGCGTCGCAGGACGGGAGCCCGTACGTCTACGTCACGTTCAACGACCCAAAAGAGTACAAACCTGACAAACCCAACATGAGCCCGTTTGGACCGGGCACGGCGTCGTTCAGCTCAATGGACGATCTCATGAAGAACCTGCCCAAGGTTATGGCGAGCTTTCCCGGCATGGGCGGGGGCGTTACAGAATCTCCCACGATAAAGCTGAGCATGAGGGAGTACCAGGACATGGGCATCAAGGTCGGCGACAAGGTCTACATCGAAATACAGAAAACAGAAAGCAGTGGCGTCTGACTGTCGTACGCTAAATAGGACGCTTTGATTTAAATACAGAAGCCGCGTAATATACTCGGTTGGAACAGCAGAAGAACAGGGTGCGCGCTGAAGTAAAACTTCCCCTGATACTTATCCACACTCCTTTTGGCCTTAACTTCTTTGATAGGGTCGCCAAGTGGCGCGCCGCCAAGTTCTACGCCGACTTTAACACGTACCTTATGCCGGCTATAACCGGGCTTGCGATATTCCTCATCATAGGCTCGCTCTTTATCCTGTTTGCAAACTCGGACGCAAGGGGCGCCGTGGCCGGCGTAGGCCCGCAGGCCAACCTGCTCATCCCCGGGCTCAACCCGTTCCTGCCCATAACCTACGGCTGGGCGGCTCTCATTATCACGATCATCATTCACGAAGCGGGCCACGGCATTGTCGCCCGCGTCTACAACATCAGGGTCGACTCCACTGGCCTCGTGCTGTTCCTCGGCCTGCCGATAGGCGCCTTTGTCAACATTGAAAGGGACGAGCTGAACAAGGCGACGCTCAAGCAAAAGAGCGCGGTGCTCACTGCTGGCCCGCTCAACAACATGATACTGGCCGGCGCTTCGCTGCTCGCGCTGCTCCTTGTAGTTTCGACGCTTACACCGCTTCCACCTAACCCGAACGCCCCGGAGTTTGGCGTCATGGTGTTCAACGTGCGCGGTGGATCGCTGGCAGAATCAATTGGGATGGAACCGCAGTCCGTCATACAGTACATCGATGGCCAGCAGATCAACAGCTTTGAAGACTTGGGCAACCTGCTCAGGTCCAACCTTGGCAGGACCGTAGATATAACGTGGGTCGACAAGTCATACAACACCATAACCCAGCCAGCAAGCCTGCCGTCCTCGGTAGAGCCTGGCAGGGGCGTCCTGGGAGTCGATGTTGGTCCTCCGCCAAACCCTCAGCCGGTCCTTGACAGGTACAAGAGCGCGTTTGGAGCAAACCCGCTGGCGTTGCTGCTGCCGCCTACGATGCAGCCGACGGTAGTTCCCTATTCTGATGTCATGGCCCCGATGTACGAATCCAGCGTGCTGGGCAGCTCTAACGTGTTTGCGCCAGTGGCCAACCTGCTGTTCTGGTCGTGGTTCATCAACTTTAACGTCGGCATATTCAACGCGCTCCCAATCGGCCCTCTCGACGGCGGCCAGCTGTACGGAGCATTGATAGAAAAGCGCGCAAAGTCCAAGATTCTGGCCAAGAACGCAAACATGCTACTGACGCTTGTCATGGTAGCCATAGTGGCCGCAGCAATACTGGTCCCCTACGTACCATTCTGATAATCCTTTTATAATGGAAGTACGGATATACTTTTGGCTTATTACCGGTTAATGCCTTATCCGATTTATCGTAGCCACAGGGCATAGCACTTTGGTATAGCCAACGAACGGCAATGGGAGAATTGGAAAAGAACGAAAAGGTTGGCGAAATTGTAGCTAAGGATCAGGCTGCACCTCAAAAGAG
>DATFDX010000077.1:0-4132 GCA_035251875.1 Nitrososphaera sp.
CCTGACGGGTGAAGGCCTCTTGCTACTTTGGGGCCCCTGTAGCCGACCTTGACAATGTCCGGCCATCCTGCCTTTTGCTTCCTCATCTTGTTGTCTTTGCCCTTGGGCTTTCTCCAGTTCTCGGCAAGCCTGTCGTACCTCCAGCTCTCCTGCCTGATGAACTTGGGCCGCCTTTCAGAGACCTTTTTCCTGGCTGCAAGTAATTCTTCGTTAATCACCATAGCGATACGTAGGACTCAAGACTTGTCCATTACAATAAATATGTTACTGGCTTCTCTTGATTGCAAAGAGCGT
This sequence comes from Nitrososphaera sp., assembly GCA_035251875.1. Classification (GTDB taxonomy): domain Archaea; phylum Thermoproteota; class Nitrososphaeria; order Nitrososphaerales; family Nitrososphaeraceae; genus Nitrososphaera. The sequence goes on from DATFDX010000077.1 coordinate 295, forward strand.
GAGGGTGTAGCAGGACCCCTTGTAAGTGACGTCGGCAGAAAGCGAGACGGACCTGCCGTCCTCGGCCGTGCTCGTAAACCTGATCGCGCCCCGCACCAGCTCCACTTCGCCTGCACCAAGCCGGCGGGAATAGTCCCACATGCCCGGGTGCCTGTTCGCGTTTGCGGCGGCCTCCAGAACCTCCGATATGGCAGTCACTACCAGCATCTCATCGTTTGCCCCTGCAGCCTGGCCGCCTGCGCAGGTCCTTGCCTCAAGCCACGCGTCCTCAAACTCCACAGCAGATTTTTTTGCATGCGAGTGCGTTATAATGTTAGTGGGGACTGTTGAGATTAAAGGGGTCTGAATATTTAATAAGGAACAGCTACACCATAACCATTAATTCAGAAAAACGTCTTGTACTAAAAGACGATTGTGGTGAATAATGCGTGGCAGAGTCAACCGTGAGCATCGATGGTGAAAATGGCCGGCAGATATACATGCCGGACGAGCTCATGCGCTTTATCCAGCGCGACACGTACTCGCTCCTGATCAAGGGCTTTGCCGGCACCGGCAAGACCACTCTTGCGCTTACGATCCTAAGAGCGCTTGAAAGCAAGAACAACTTTTTCTACATATCGACGCGGGTTTCGCCAAAGCAGCTCTTCCAGTACTACCCGTGGCTTGCAAAATTTGTCGAGCAGCCAAAGCCCGAAAACCCGGGGGAGGCGCCAGATCCCACACTGATGCCGAGTTTCGAAGATGCAAGACTCGACGAGCCCGAGTCGCTCTTTGAGCGCATCACGAACCAGCTGATGGACATCAAGTCGCCGGTCATCATCATAGACAGCTGGGACGCAATCGCGTCGTTCATGGACAAGGAAGCGCGCCTGAACAACGAAAGAGTGCTTCAGACCTGGAGGGAGAGGGCCGGAGCAAAGCTGATATTCATAAGCGAGCACCCCGAGGACACCACGCTTGACTTTCTTGTCGACGGGATCGTTGAGCTGAAACAGAACCACTACAGGAGCGTGAAGGTGCGGGAAATATCCATGTTAAAGCTCCGGGGCGTGCGCATAGAAAGGTCGTCGTACATCTATACGCTTGACAACAGCATCTTTCGTAGCTTTTCTCCTTACAGGCCAGTCAAGTTCAAGCCGGGGCCGCGCAAAAAGATTTCAAGCGACGGGATTGCAACGGCCGAACATGTCAGGAGTGGCTACCCCGTGCTGGACAGCTCGCTTGGCGGCGGATTTCCCAGAAAAGGTGTGGTCCTGCTCGAGCTGGACACACACGTCAACACGTCAGTCGCGATGGCGTTCCTTGAGAGGATGGTATCTAACTTTGTTTCAGCCGGCAACCCCGTGCTGTTCCAGCCGTTTGACTGGATGGACCCGCACGCCATAATGAACTATCTGGAGCCATCAATGCCTGCGGGCAAAAAGGACCTCTTCAAGATACTCTGGATGGGCAAGGTAAGCGGCATGTCCGGCAACATCATTTCGCCGGACAAAAAGCAGCAGGCCGACCCGTCCATAGCCGCTCTGGTCAAGATGAAGCAAAAACACTCTGGCAAGCTGCTGCTCAATATAATGGGCACCGACATCATGCAGAGGCTCTACGGCCAAAAGGGCGTCAGGAGCGGGATGGAAAACCTGATGTCGGACATGAGGACAAGCGCGGACCTTTCAATAGTCGTCATCAGCCATTCGCAGAGGGACGTGCTGGAGTACCTTTCAGAAGTGTCGGACATGCACCTTCACTTCCTGATGATAAACGACACGCTGTTCCTGCAGTCGCTCGTCCCGGCGTCGACACTTTATTCCGTGGTGTTCGACGGGCACCAGATCAACCTAGAGCCGGTCGTGTAGTCACGTGCTCAGGTGGTAGTACTCGTCTGCCAGGTTTTCTTCAATGCCGACAGGCAAAAGCTCCTTCATCTGGTCATAGTATGCAAGGAACCTGCTCCCCTTTGCGGTTATCCGGTAAAGCGTCTTGTCGCTGTTGCTAACTTCGTGAACGAGGCCGCTTTTGATAAGCGAGTCAAGGTACAGCTTGCACTGGTCGTTGCTAAGCATCGCCTTGTACATTATCTTGGTGCGGGTCTCTTCCTTGTTCACAGACTTTAGTATAGCTGCAATTACCTCGTATCGACTGCGGTTCTTCATTATTAAGCCGCTTGAAATACAACATACATTTCATATAATTAGAGTGGAACTATCGGATAGAAGCATCATTCAAGTAAGCGATGGCGGAGGGGCTTTTGCGAACAGCGAAGCCAGCTGCTTGTAGTTGGCGATGAATTTCTTGCCAAGGTCAGTCGTCCTGTATATGTAGCGCTTTGAGGTCGGTCGCTCCTGTATCATTTCAAGCATCCCGCTGTCCAACAGGAATTCCAGGTACTGGTTTATCTGCTTAGAGTTCAGGTTGCAGCGATACATGACGTGGGTCTTCCTCGCTCCGTTTTCGCACATGAGGAGGATGAATTCTATTATCTCTAACCATCCCCTGTTACTCCAGCCTGCAGCATTTAAAGGCAACTTACTACAGGAGACTCCATTCGTATCAGATTTAATGCTAAACGTACTTTTTAACCCAACAAGAACATAGAAGATTTCTAGGTTCGCTGGAATGCCACGGGCGCAGCAAGGTCGCCGTCCCCTGTGAGGTGGTTCCTCCATGCTTGCTCGGTCCTTGCCATGCCAAAGTTGACTGCATAGTCTACAAAGCAGGGCGATAGGTTGACTGCGTTTCTGATCTTTTCTGCCGTGCTTATCTGCTGCCTGACTCTGCGCTGCCCTTCCTTCAGCTCGAACAGCTGCGACAAGAGTTCGCCGGCAGGCTCGCCAGCTTTGATCTTTTCAGACCTCTTTGACAGAAGCGGCCTTATCCTTTCATCGTACTTTGCGTTCTGCTTTTGAAGCGACTGCAGGTAAAGGTCGATATCCTGCGCCGGCGTTGACGCTAGGGCTTCCGCCTGCCCTATGCCCTGATAGGTGTCCCTAGAAGGCCAGACAAGTACAAGCGGCAGCCCGAGCCCGAGCTTTTTGCTGACGACGCTGCCGTCAAACAGGTAGCCTATGCCTCCAGTCCCAGACGCGTAGGAGGAAATCCCAAGGTCCCTCGCGAGCAAGAGCGGAATCGGGATCGCGCGGGGCGACAGGTCGTGGACCACCTTGCCAATGTCCAGGTTGTCCGGGTTGCCAAGGTCCAGTTCGAGCTCTTTCTTGCACGACATACAGGGGCCGGCGAGCACAATGCTGCCATTCTTCTTTGTTATCTTGGCAGAAGCCTTACTCCCGCATTTGCAGTGGACCCATACCGGGGCGTGGAGGTGGGAGGAAGAGCTGACACCCGTGTCGATCCCGTGGCTCATGAACATGTTCTCCGCGCTTTTGAGCGCGTCAGAGTACATGCCAGAATTTGAAATCAGAAAAGTAAAGCCGTTCTCAAACACTGTGGATATTTCTGAAAGCCTGACAAAGAGCGTGCTGTAGTCCCAAGTCTCGTTAACGACCCTTGACATTAGAAACGAGTTCAGGTCAGCGTACGACTTTGCCCTTGCATGGGAAGCGTCGACGTGCTGCCAGAATTGCTCCAGGTTGTCGGCAAGCATGTTCTTGTCCGCGCCTGCCACGCTCTTTTTTATCCACGACTTGACCTGCCGCTTCCAGCCGTGGACGACTGTCTGGCCCGGCACGGGCATGTTGCAGACCATCTGCCAGCGCTTTGACTCGCTGACAGGCAGCCGCAGCTCCATCACGCCGGAGGAATGCTGCATGCTGGGCAACTGCGCCAGCCTCACCCACGACTCGTCGACAAAATCGTGGTCCACCACAAGGAAGAGGTTGACGACCTT
>DATFDX010000078.1:0-2893 GCA_035251875.1 Nitrososphaera sp.
CGCTAGCCGGGACGAGCTTTTGGGTGTATCAAATTTGCCTATTCAAACTTCAGAATATCAAAGTCGTCGGCATGGCCGGTCATTGCCACGTGCTCTGAAACATCCGAAGCAAAAAGCAGTGCGGTCTTGCACTGCTTGCAAATGTAGATGTGGTCGAGCTGTTCGCTAGAAGTCTCAGGCAATCATGCAAATGGCAATAGCAGCATGCTAAAAGCCCTATGGTGATTTTTTATATAGGAATGCAACTGACTATGCGCAGCATGTTCATGCTCGCGAACTGTACATTTCGTCCAGCCTTATGAGGACTTCCTGCATGATTATGTCGGCCGCCTCGTCGCCCAGCACGTTCCTGAGGCCCGTCATCAGTTTTTCCAGAGTAAGTTTGTCCATGAAAATGCCGTGCCGCTGCAGATCCTCGATCAATGCCCTGCTGCCCCGTTCGCCCAACACTTCGATGGAAGCTGCGAGGGCTTGACGAATTAATTTAGGCAGATCGTCTTGCAATGCAGCTGGGCGTTTTCCGCGACGATGCAATATAAAAATGTGGGAAGAATGTTATATAACGACATCATATCGATATAAATCAGAGATGTTTTACCAACGCATACTGGATGTGACTGAAGGCTCGAAAACCACATACGTCTGCAAGACCTGCAAGTCGTTCTTTGTGTCTCTTTCAGAGGTTACATATCACAAGGCCATGACTGGGCACAGGGAATATGAAGAGAGAAAACCAAACGCCAATACGCAAACCGAGACGTGAGTTTTCATATTATGCGGGCGGAGCGCGCCTTCTCCTGTCTACCAGCACAATCGCGACACCGGCTATCATGACGATTATGCCGGCAATGATTACGCCAAGCCCTGCAAAGACGCCGCCAAATGTTTCAAAGACCAGCTGGTTGTCTTCCTCTACCCCGGGCACGCGGCCAAATACCACGTCCACGGTGGTCTCTGACTGGCCGATGTTTGTGACGTTGAGGCTGTAACTGCCCGGAACCGTCGGCTGCGCGCTCATGACCGTGTTTTCGGTAAAGTTAAAGTCGAGCAGCATTTCGCCGTCCGGTGAAGCGACCGCTATTGCGATTGGCACGCCGGGGTCAGTCGAAGCGGCAAACACAGAGAGCGGCCTTGAGGCGTCCGTGACTTCAAGCGACAGCTGCTCCGACTGCCCTGCCCCGAGCGCCGACCCCTGCAAGAGGGCGGTCTCTTTCTGGATCTGCTGGGCTATTGGCAGCGCCCACGCCACAATGACTGCGATGCCGATTACAAACAGCGCAGCTCCTCCAATGACGACATAGTGCCCGCGCTTCAATAGTTATAGAACAGGCTGGTTGATTATTAATTCAGCGGCAGATTCTTCTCTAGCCTGCGAACCTTTCCATTATCCTGCCGATGCACTTTGTCGTCTTGTTCAAAAGGTCGATCCTTGCAAACTCGTTTGGCGAATGGATGCGGGCAAACATGTACGTGCTGCCTATAGAGATGCAGGGTGCTTTCAGCACCTTGACAAACGAGTACATCGGCCCCGTGCCGGCTGAAGACACGCTCGTAATCGCAGAGCCGAACGTCTCCCTTGCCGCCTGCTGGACCTGCCGGACAAATGGGTCGCGGATTGCAGTCCTGGCGGCCGCTTCGTCGTGTATGAATTTCACCTCGATGTCGCCAAAGCCCTTTAGCTTCAGGTGCCTCTTTAGCCTCTCCAGCTGTTTTTCCGGCACCATGTCCGGCACAAGGCGAAAGTCGATCTTTACCATGGCCTGCGCCGGCAAAACGGTCTTGGCTCCTTCGCCGATGTAGCCGGAGTTAAAGCCTGCGATGTTGCAGGTGGGCATGCCGACGAGGGCCTTCTTTGCGTCCCTGCCCTTGGCGTTTCTGACGAATTTGCCGACGCCGTACTCTTTCTTGAACTCTTTATCGTCAAACGGCTCCTTTGCAATTACTTCTAGTTCTTCCCTTGTAAACGGCCTGACTTCCCTGTACCAGTCCTTTATCAGAACCTTGCCGCTAGAATCACGCATGGTTGCAAGCGCAGACACCAGCCGCCACGCCGGGTTTTCGATGAGCACCGCAAGGCTCGAGTGGGCGTCCCTCGCCGGCCCCTTTGCAATTAATTCGACGTACAGCAACCCCTTCATGCCGAGGCTTATCACCGGCCTGCCCTTTGCATCGACATAGCCAAACTCCCATATCACGCCGTCGCATGACAGTTTGTCGCGGTACTTTGTCAGGTACTGCTCCACGTGCACGCTCCCCACCTCTTCCTCCCCTTCCACCATGAACTTGACATTGCAGGGCACGTCGCCCATCTTTTTCAGGAAATATTCCACCGCCTTTATGCGCGTGATAAGCTCGCCCTTGTCGTCCGCCGAGCCCCTTCCAAAAATGTAGTTGCCGTCGACCTTGCCGCTGAAAGGATTGTCGTTCCAGAGCTCTAGCGGCTCTTCCGGCTGCACGTCGTAGTGGTTGTAGAACAGTATCGTCCTGTCTGGGTTTGACCTTGACTTTACTTCGCCGTACACCATCGGCGCGATGCTCTTGTCGTCGAGGTACAGCACATCGGAGCTGATGCCGGCCCTGCGCATCGTTTCCGCCACAAGATTGGCGCACTCTACCAGGCCCTGCTTTTTTGCAGAGACGCTGGGCTGCCGGATAAGCGCCTGGAGGTCTGAGATCAGACCTGGCATTTCGGCGTCTACGACTACGTCTATCGCGCTCAACTGAGTGTAGGGGTTTTCCAATCGAAAATAAAGGTTGCTTTTACTCGCCCGGCTCTACCGTTATCCTTACCCTGTCCGGCCCTATCACGGTAAACGGCGAAGTCTCCCTTTCAGACACGTCTATCACCATGCTGTAAAACACCCACGCGCCAAAGATAAAAGCGATTATCGCC
>DATFDX010000079.1:0-3355 GCA_035251875.1 Nitrososphaera sp.
CGACGAGACCGTGACAAAGCTCACGGACGGCAAGCGCGTCGTCGCGTTCCTGGACGGCGACAGGGCAGGCGACCTCATCCTGAAGGAGCTGCACGGGCTGGTCAAGATAGACAAGGTGCTCAGGGCCCCGACCGGGAGGGAAGTCGAGGAATGCACGCCGATAGAGATAGCCGAGATTTTGAAGGAAGCTCTTTCTATAGCAGAGCCGCAATCTGCCCAGCCGGTGCACCAGCACCACGATCGCGAACGTGATCGTGACCGGGACCGGAGGCACCCGCGAAGGGAAAGGGAGCGAGAGCCCCGCGAAGAATACCGCGCACCGCCCCCACAGCACCACGAGCCCGCGCCGGCGCAGCCATCCAAAGAAGTCATTGCCGAGGACAAGCCCGAGATACTCACTGCCATCCGCGACGTCTACCCGCAGATAAACGAGACGCTCGAAGCAGTGATCCTTGACGGCTCTATGAACAAGCTACTCAAGGTGCCGGTCTCTGAAGTCATAAAGAAGCTCGACAGCGCCGAGGGTGGCAAACTGCTGGTAATTGACGGCATCGTCACTCAGAGGCTCGTAGACGCTGCCGACAAGGCAGGGATCGAGTACGTCGTGGGGCACAGGACGACTGACTTGAAAAAGCCGGGAGACATCCGCGTCAGGACCTTTGGCGACATTGGGATAAACAACTAGCGATAATGCCCGAGATCAAGCTTCAGCACATACTGACAATAGTGGAGCTCCTTGCAAAGGGGGCCCGCCACAATTTTGTCGAAGTCACGACTACAGAGCTTGGCAAGGGCATCGGCAGGTCGCAGCAGGCCGCGTCAAAGCATCTGCTCGACTTGGAAAAGTCCGGCTACATCGAGCGCGCAAAAACAGGTCAAAAGTTTGCAGTCAAAGTCACGGACAAGGGCTATTCGGAGATACAGGGCCTCTTTTCGTCGCTGACGGCGGCGCTCGAGTCTGCGCCGGCCACCATAGACTTTGAGGGCAACATCGTCTCGGGCATGGGCGAGGGGTCCTACTACATGTCGCTTGAAGGTTATCGAAAGCAGTTCAAGGAAAAACTGGGCTACGAGCCCTACCCCGGCACCCTGAACGTCAGGCTTGCAGACCCGATTTTCATGAACGCCCGGCGCGAGCTGGGCAAGCACCCGTCGATATTCATCGACGGTTTTAGCGACGGCACGCGCACCTACGGCTGGGTAAAGTGCTACCGGGCCGTGATAAACGACGGTGCGGTGGGCGACGCCGCGGTCCTTGTGCTAGAGCGCACGCACTATGACGACAGCATGCTTGAAGTCATTGCGCCCTCATCGATCAAGCAGGCGGCTGGCATCAAAAACGGCGATCGCGTGAAAGTGCAGGTGCAGCTGGCTCAGATGCCGTAAATGGAATCGCCAAGCTCTTCTTTTATCTTGGAGCTCTTTGATCCGGGTATCGGAGTCGACAGCCTTATCACGTGAACGTTGAGGTTGCGCTTTTTGCAGTTCTCTGCGATGTCTTTTTCCCTGTGCGCCTGGTCGTAGCCGAGCGCAATGACGTTTGGCTTGACGTATTCCACCGTGTCGTAAAGCGTGCCCTCCCTGCCGATCAGGACAAGGTCGACAAAGTTCAGTGAAGCGACCAGCTCCTTGCGCAAACCTTCGTCGTGGTAGATCTTCCTGTCCTTCTTGATCTTTTGCGCGGTTGACTGCGTTGCAACAACCACCACTAGCACGTCGCCCTCTGTCTTTGCGGCCTTGAGCGTGTGGATGTGGCCGGGGTGGATAAGGTCAAACACTCCGCCCACCAATACCACCTTGAGCGCGTCGCGCCCGATAAATGTGAGCTTGCTCGGGTCAGACTTTTCCACAAGGCCCAGCTTGGCAAGATGGCTGACCCTTGAATTGTAAAATTCCTGGCTCAGCGGCAGCCTCGCCTTGAGCCTGTCATAGGCAGGGATTGAAGGGTCCAGCGAGCTTGCGTACAGGGAAGCAAGAACGGCCTTGTCCACCGGGTCCATTTAGAGACCTCCATTATGAGGCAATAGCGAAATCATGGGTGATCTACTAATGCTATAAATGCTACGTCCGGCAATTCTAATTATTGTCGTCGCCAGCCGACATAAAGAAGAGGCTCGAGCAGAACTGGATACAGTTTCTAAAGGCAAACTCGGCCAAGCTTTCGCTTGACGCGATCGACGGCTCGAGCCCTCCGTCGGTGTTTGTCGGCCGCTACGGATACCCGAAGGTCAGGATAGGCCCCATGATCCCGCCGCTGCACGGCGACACAACCATACTTGACAGGACGGAGCTGTGGGCCGGCAAGAGCATTGAAGAAATAGCAAACTATAGGCTGTCGCTCGTGCGGGGAACGTTCAGCATGAACGTGCACGACACGTCAGGCCGGTACCTTGAGAACATGCAGGAGCTGGCCATGTCGGAGCGGCCGGCCGAAAGCGAAGCGACATTTGAAAAAAAGCCACTTGCAGACGTCGAGCTGGAAAAAGAGGTCCGGCTCAACGCCGAAGCCGCGCCGTTTGGGCCTGCCGCGCCATTGAAAACATTCAAGGCGTCGTCGCTCTCTGCAGACCAGCGGATCGAAGCGGCACACTATGACACCGACCTGAAGGCGTCGGACGCGGTGATGGAGCTTTACCGGCGCGGGGTTCAGACCAGCAGCATCCACAAGGTGCTCAGCGTCGGGATGCTCGGGCTGAAAAAGAACCGCAAGCTGGTGCCGACCCGGTGGAGCATTTCAGCGACGGACGATACCATTTCGAGCAGGCTGGCAAGTGAGAACAAGGCAAACCCGGCGATCGACATGTTTGAGGTGACGCAGTACTCCCACCTTGCAAATTACTATTCGGTGATACTGATGCCGGATGACGTGTGGAGCTTTGAAATGATCGAGTCGTGGTTCACGAACAGCGGCCAGGTCGCGGCAGGCTCTGACTATGAAGACGCAAGGGGGCTTGACCACTACCCCACGATTGCGGGCGCGTATTTCGCCGCGCGCCTGGCGGTAGCCGAGCACCTAGCCGGCCGGCGCAGAAAGGCCGCCGCGCTTGTGCTGCGCGAAATACACCCCGAGTACGTCATGCCACTTGGAGTGTGGCAGATAAGGGAAGGGGTGCGGGAAGCGCTGAAAAAGCCTGTGCAGAAATTTGAAAGCCTGGAACAGGCAGTGTCGTTTGCCAGCGCGGGAATGTCGGTGTCAAGGCAGGAGATTGCGCGCAAGAGCCGGCTGTGGCAAGCCTTCAAAAGCCAGACGAGGATCACCGATTTCGCATAATTCCCAAAGGGTCATATACCAGCATCGCCAAACTTTGCCAGATGGCTGAAGCACTCCCTGAAGGCGTCAAACATCTTGTCCCGA
>DATFDX010000080.1:0-3678 GCA_035251875.1 Nitrososphaera sp.
TCTACATCTCGAGCCAGCACGAATTTGCGGACAACGTCGGCCTTTTGGTAGACCAGCAGAGGAACTTTAGCACCATCATGGCCGGGGCTATAGGGGCAGCGGCCATGGGTATTGCAGTTATCGTCATCACCTGGAATACACGGCTTGAAAAAACAGTAGACACAAGAACGTCGGAACTGCGGACAAAAAGCGAAGAGCTGAGGAGATCGTACGACTCGCTTGCCAATGCCAACGAGCAGCTGAAGGTGCACGACAGGCTGCAAAAGGAGTTCATAAACGTCGCCGCACACGAGCTCCGCACCCCGACTCAGGCGATCCTCGGCTACGCGGAGCTTTTGCAGATGAACCCTGAAGACAGGGACGAAATGGTGGATGCGATATACCGCAACTCGGTGAGGCTCCAGCGGCTTACAAGCGACATACTGGACGTCACGAGGATAGAGAGCGCGGCGCTCAGGATCGACAAGGAGAGGTTCAACATCAAAAAGGTCATACTCGGCGCCATGCAGGACGCCCACAGCCAGCTGGCAAACGGCAGGGTCAGGTTCGTGTACGATCCGCAGGACGTCTACCTGCAGGCCGACAGGGGCAGGATAACCCAAGTCGTGGCAAACCTGCTTGACAACGCGGCAAAGTTCACAAAGGAAGGCACCATCACGATATCTGTTGAAAAAGAAAATGGCCAGGTCATAGTCAGCGTGCAGGACACGGGGGCCGGGATCGACGGCGATATCATGCCGCGACTCTTTTCCAAGTTTGCGACAAAGTCTGACAAGGGCACCGGCCTCGGGCTGTTCATTTCGAGGAGCATAGTAGAGGCGCACGACGGCAGGATCTGGTGCGAAAACCACCCGGGCACCGGCGCGACCTTTGCGTTCAGCCTGCCGGCGTCACAGGCCTAGGCCGGTGTTAAAAGACTGCGGGCCGGCCTGCGTGTTTACCAGCTGCGTCAGCTTGCTCAGGCTCGCCATGATCTCGGCCTCCTGCTCAGAGTACGTCTTCTGGTCGATGGCGCCGGCCTCATAGTCGGCCATCAGCGTTAGCAGCCTTGTCTTGAGCAGCCGTGCCTGCTCCCGCAGGTCCTGCTCCTGGATCAGGCTGTTGCAGTGCTGCATTATCGCGTCCAGCGCCAATTTCATGATAATCAATTCCAGTATCATATCACATCAACAAAATGAGTACGGCGCCCACGGCCCGCTCCGGTGCAGAGTCACACCCTCTTTTTCGAACCTCTCCCTCAGCTCTTTCACTTTGGCGTCAAAGGCCCCGGTTTTGCTCTTGTCTACGAGGTAGGCGGCGTTTAGCACGATCTCGCCGACATCGTTTTTCAGCAGCCGCCTGTCCACAGCCGATCCTGCAAGCGAATTATTGATCTCGCCGACCAGCTTGTCTATAGTCATCAGCGTCTCGTTTTTCATCGCGTCCTCCAGCCTCATCTTCAAAAAGTACGACGCGCCGGGCTTGGCGGAGGAGATCTCTTGCTTCATCTTCCTTATCTCTTCTGACTGCTCGGCCTGCTCTTTTATCTTTTTCAGGCTTGCCTTGTTGAGCAGGACCTTGATCCCTATTTCGTCCTTGCCGCGGAGGCTCGCCAGCTTGGCCCTGTAGTCCTTGTACGAGCCTGCCAAGAGTTTCTTTATTCCCTCTTCGCTCTTTAGTATCACGCCGAACCTGACTGGAAGCACCGTGTCGACTTCGCGCGCCGCCTCGACGACTCGCTGGTGCGCGACAATGTCGTTCATGTTCGAATCCATCTGCTTGAACGGGATCGTGCTAACCACCGCGGCTATGTCCTTGTAGTCTATGGTGTATACAGGATTTTCACCAATTCCAATATTGCCAAAGTTGCCGATCGGCTTTTTTTCGCCCCAGTTGATGATGCAGTAAATGTACCTGCCGTCCATCAGCATCACTTTGTGGTCAATGTAGCCAGCAGCCGCAGGGTTGCAAGATCGACGCCGGCCACCGCGAGGGTCACGTCGCCGGCGATGACCGTCCCCTGGTCGATCAACTTGTCGACGACGTCGACGATCGTTACCTGCTTTTGGTCGGCCTGCTGCGACAGCCTGATGCCGAGCTCTTCGGGCTTTACTCCAAACTTGCCTGCAATGTCCGAAGTCCGCTCCCTTATCTGCATGAACGCAAGACCGAGCCTCTCCACCTCCTCGCCCGTCAGGCTGCCGGACTCGACCCTCCGCATGGCCTGCCTCTCAAGAATGTCAGTCACTGTCTGCACAAGCGTCAGAACCAGCTTTGCAAGGCCGTGCTGCAGCTTTTCTGCGTCAGGCCCCTCTGGCTTTTTTTCCAGCGCAAGCAAAATGTTCTTGTCGATGGTATTAGCGTCCAAGCTCTTTCTTGCCGCCTCCGATCTTTTTCTCCTTCTCCTTCTTTTCCAGCTCGGCCTTCTCCCTTGCCCACTTTTCCCACGGCAGCTCTATTCCATAGCGCTTGGCAGTTTCAAGCGAAGCTATCACAAGGTTTACCTTGAGCGAAAGGAGGTCGACGCCGGCAAACGCGACAGTGATGTCGCCGTTGATCACGACGCCCTTGTCAAGAATGCGATCGAGAAGGTCAAAAAGGCTCATCTGCCTTGCCGGCAGCTCTTGCCTGTTGCTAAGCAAGGTCTTCACCCAGCCCTATCGTACCGCGCCTGATCTTGCAGTACGAGCAGATGCCGCTGTCCTTGAACCAGTGCTTTGGGCAAAAGCCTTCCAAATAGTGCTCAGGAGTTGACTTGGCAAGGTGCATGGCGGTGATGTCAAAGGGCGTCCCACGCTGGCATTCGGGGCACCTTGTGAATACCCACCCGTCGCCCATCGCAACTTTTAGGCCTACTTCCTCATACTTGCCACATACAATACAGACGGCCAACCCTGATCAACTGCTCTTTGTTTACTTGCCAGTCGATGTTTGGGCTGCCACTAGTGCGGGCGGTCCGGCCAATCCCAGCGCGGCTGCATATCTCAGGAACGTGTCCACGCCTGCCACAACGATTCTTGCCCTTACGACGAGTATCTCGATGCCTACCAGCGAAACGGAAAGGTTTGCATCGATCACGAGGCCCTTGTCGAGCACGCGGTCAAGCAAGTCGAAGATGGAGAGTATCGGCCTGTAACTTTGCTGTTGTGACATTCAACTATTCACTGGTTGAATCCTACAGTAGTTGAGTAGATAAGGATTCTGGCAAAAATAGTGGCATCTACTAGAAGATAGTTAGCTAAGACCCGTGGCTGGCCTTTAGCTGCAGCGCTTCTATCACGGGCTTGAGCGTGGCTGTAAAGTCATGGTCTGGGTTCTTTAGCACAAATACCTCGGAGCTGAGGGCGCGCAGTATCTCTGTGTAGAACGGGATCGCAGTCACCACTTTGGTGTTAAAGAGCGTTTCAAGCCTTGCCTTGACCTTTTCCCTGTCGACCCCCGGCGGTATCATGTTGGCGATCAGGATCTGTGGCTTTTCGAGCACCCTGGTGACTTCGAGCATGACGCCTGTCCCGAAAATGTCCTGGCTGTCCATCCTAGATATTATGATGTTCATGTCGCAGACGCCCATCGAAATGAGCGTGGATTTTTCAATGCCGGGGTGGGTGTCGATTATCATGTAGTCGAGGTTGTGCATCCGGGAAATGAGGTCCAGCGCGTCGCGGAACATCCCGATCTCGTACCCCTTTGAAAGCACCC
>DATFDX010000081.1:0-3163 GCA_035251875.1 Nitrososphaera sp.
TTGCGCCCGAGCTCGTGGGCAGGAAGAGGTGGATGCAGGCGGGCAAGCACGCAGGCGCGCACGGCATAAGGGCGATGCTCGAGGATTTCGGGATCAAGCCCACCGACGAGCAGCTCAAGGAGATAGTGGAGAAGCAAAAGAACATTGCCGACAAGGGCAAGTCCATATCGACGTCAGAACTATTGGCAATAGCCGGCGAAATAATGGGCAACGACAAGTTCGAGGAGAAATTCAAGCTATACGACTTCAACATCTTTACCGGCATGAACGTCACGCCAACGGCCGTCGTAAGGCTCAACGCCAACGGCAAGGATCTGATTACATCAGAGATCGGGGTCGGGCCTGTAGACGCCGCATTAAAGGCGATACAAAAGATAGCCGGCGAAGTGGCCAACATCAAGATAAGGGACTTTATGCTCGACTCTATAACAGGCGGCTCTGATGCGCTGGCGGTAGTCACCATCAAGGTAGAGGACAAGGATGGCAACGTCGTGTCCGCGAAAAAGGCTGGCGAGGACATTGTCGTCGCATCTGTGCAGGCAATGATGGACGCCATCAATAAAGTGCTGCTAAGACAGACCCTCTACTCCAAAAGCTAGACTGATGTAATTGGCAAGATACAACATTTCCCTTATCAGGGGCGACGGCATTGGCCCAGAGCAGGCGGCCGCGGCAAAAAAGATCATGGAGATAATCAGCGACAGCTCATCGACAAAATTCACGATAAGCGAAATTGACGCCGGCGACGGCGCGCTGGCAAGGCACGGCAAGGCGTTGCCAGAATCTGCGGTTGACACGATCAAAAAGTCGCAGGCGTGCCTTAAGGGTCCGGTGGGCGAAAGCGCAGCCGACGTGATACTGGTGCTTAGGCGCATGTTCGACCTCTATGCAAACGTGAGGCCGGCCAGGTCGTACCCGGACATCCCGAACCTCTCGGACAATGTCGACCTTGTCACCGTGAGGGAGAACACCGAGGACGTCTACCTCGGATGGGAGTTCAACGCAGACGAGAATACCGTAGTTGCATTAAGGCTGACGACAGAACGGGCGAGCCGTAGGATTGCAGAGTATGCCTTCAAAACAGCAATGTTGCGCAACGACAAGCTAAAAGTCGTCGCGGTGCACAAGGCAAACGTGCTCCGCAAGGGCGACGGGCTCTTTGCGGACACCTGCAAGTCGGTTGCAAAGAAATACCCAAAGATCCAGTATAGCGAATTATACGTGGACGCGTGCTCCATGAATTTGATCAGAAACCCTGAGGAGTTTGACGTGATTGTCACCACCAACCTCTTTGGCGACATCCTGTCTGACGAAGCGGCCCAGGTGGTGGGCGGGCTCGGCATGGGGCCCGCGGCCAACATCGGCGACTCGTTTGCGCTGTTCGAGCCGGTGCACGGAGCCGCGTTTGACATAGCGGGCAAGAACGCCGCAAACCCGTCGTCTATTTTACTGTCGATAAAGATGATGCTAGAGTGGCTCGGCGACAGGCACGGCGACAAGAACGCAATCAGGGAAGGAAAGCGCATCGAAGACGCGATAATCAGCGCGCTCAAAAAAGGCAGCAAGACAAAGGACATCGGCGGCAAGCTATCGACCACGGAATTTACAGAGCTTGTCGCAAAGGCGATGTACTAAGAACCTCTGGGCGCCTTCCTCTGCCACGCGATGAACAGGAAGACGAACGGTATGGCCATGGCCCCCGTGGCTATCAGGACCGGCTGGAAGGCGCTCGGGTCTATGTCGAGGCCTGCCAGCTGCATGAACGGTATCGGGAACACCGTAAAGAGCCAGAACGCGACGATGATTGCAATAAGGTAATAGTTCCTCTTCATCAGCTGGGCAAAGCTGAGCCTGGTGACCTTCTTCCTGTCGCAGACAAGACACTTTGTCGTCGAGCCGGACACGTCGGTCGGCACTATGCAGGACGTGCACACTTTGCTCTCGCAAAAGTAGCACTTTTTCTCTGCAAAGCGCGAGCCGCATATCATGCAGCGCTGCTGCAAGGCAGGCTTTCCTGACCCACTCAACGACGTACTGCTGCACAAAGCAAAATTTAAATTTGCTTACTTTTACAGTTGGTGAGGGTTCAAAAAATTCCAACACTGCAACAGACCTACACTGGCTACAAGGCCAAGCTGATTCTAGAGGACGGCAGTGTTTTCGACGGCATTGGATTTGGCTACCCGTCAGAGATTGCTGGCGAAGTCGTGTTCAACACCGGGATGGTTGGGTATACTGAAACGCTTACGGACCCCTCTTACAGGGGCCAGATACTGTGCATGACCTACCCGCTCGTGGGCAACTATGGCGTGCCAAGCTTTGGCGTAAAGGACGAATATGGATTGCCCAAGTTCTTTGAATCTGACAAGATCCAGGTCAGGGCGCTGCTGATTCACGACTTATCGGACATTGCGAGCCACTGGAGCTGCGTAAAGACGCTCGACCAGTGGCTGTACGAAGAGAAGGTCCCCGGCATTTTTGGAATAGACACCCGCGAGCTGACAAAGAAACTGCGGGTGCACGGGGTCATGATGGGCGCCGTGGTAGTATCAGAGCAAGAGATAGACGGCCCGCGGCTGAAAAAGGCGCTTGGCAGCGCGAAATACGAGGGGCTGAACTTTATGCCGGAGGTGTCGACGGAAAAGCCGCAAGAGTACGGCGACAAAAAGAAAGAATGCATAGTGGTGCTCGACACTGGCGTAAAGTACAGCATCATCAGAAACATCATGCGCACAGGCTACCGCGTCGTCCGCCTTCCGTGGGACGCGACGCACGAGCAGGTGATGTCCTACGACCCAAAGGGCGTGGTGATAAGCAACGGGCCGGGCGACCCCAAGGTCTGCACCGTCACGATAAAGACCGCCACCAGATTGATAAAAGAGTCGACCCCGACGCTTGGGATCTGCCTCGGCAACCAGATCCTCGCGCTGGCCGCCGGCGGCGACACCGCCAAGCTGCCGTATGGCCACCGCGGCGTGAATCAGCCGGTGCGTGACCTGGAAACCGGGCGCTGCTATGTCACCAGCCAGAACCACGGCTACGGCATCGACCCAAAGACGCTTGGAAAGACGGGCTTTAAGATCTGGTTCGCAAACGCTGACGACGACACAGTCGAGGGCATCGAGCACAAGAGCAAGCCGATAATCGCAGTGCAGTTCCACCC
>DATFDX010000082.1:0-4151 GCA_035251875.1 Nitrososphaera sp.
CTATTTCGCCTTGTAGTATTGCTTTACGTGCTTGTCCTTGATCTTTGTCAGCTCGCCTTCTGGCAGGCTGGAGAGCACATCCCAGGCCTTTCCAAGGGTCTCGTCCAAATTCCGGTTTTCGTCAGCGGACTGCTTCAGGAACTGCTGCTCAAACATGTCGCCGGCGTCGAGATATTTCAGGTCTACGCCTGTAAGCCCGGCCCTGCCAACGATTTCGGCCAGCGCCCTGACTTCCTGCGCCCTCGAATAAGCGTCATACATCTGGTTGCCTACCTCCATGTGGTCTGACCTTGTCTTGCCCTCGCCGACTCCGTCCTTCATGAGACGTGAAAGCGACATGAGCACGTTAACCGGAGGATAGACTCCTTTTCTGAACAGGTCTCTTCCTAGAACGATCTGGCCTTCGGTGATGTATCCAGTAAGGTCTGGAATTGGGTGAGTGATGTCGTCTGCCGGCATTGAAAGGATTGGCACCTGCGTAACGCTTCCGTTCTTGCCCTTTATCCTGCCTGCGCGCTCGTAGTTGTTTGCAAGGTCGGTGTAGAGGTATCCGGGATATCCCTTTCTGCCGGGCACTTCTTCTCTTGCCGCACTGATTTCCCGCAGCGCTTCGGCATAGTTGGTCATGTCAGTCAGGATTGCAAGCACGTGCATGCCAAGGTCAAATGCAAGGTATTCAGCTACAGTGAGCGCGACTCTCGGAGTGATGATTCTTTCAATCGCCGGGTCGTCTGCCAGGTTGAGGAACAGGACCGATCTCCTCAGCGCGCCAGATTCTTCAAGGCTGCGCTTGAAATACTGGGCCTCAGAATACTGCACGCCAATTGCTGCGAAAACGACAGCAAAGTCTTCCTTTGTCCCCACAACTGATGCCTGCCTTGCAATTTGGGCTGCCAGTATGTTATGAGGCATGCCAGAGCCGGAAAATATCGGGAGCTTTTGACCCCTTACAAGTGTGAGCATGCCGTCAATGACAGAAACGCCCGTCTGGATAAACGAAGTCGGGTATTCGCGTCTTTCTGGGTTCATGGGCTCGCCGTTGACATCCAAGAACTTGTCTGCAATCGGGTCAGGCAGGCCGTCGTTTGGCCTTCCAAGGCCGTCAAACACCCTGCCCAAAAGCTCTTGAGACACTGGCATTTGCATCGTCCTGCCGATGAACCTGGCCTTTGTGCCTGTAATTGTAAGACCTGTCGTGCCTTCAAAGACCTGGACGACTGCCTTTCCAAAGCCGACTTCAAGGACCCTGCCTAGCCTGCGCTCGCCCTCTGACGTCTCGATTTCTACCAGCTCGTCAAATGATGCCTTGGTAATCCCGTCAATTATCATGAGCGGCCCCTTGATTTCGGCGACCTTTGTGTATTCTACGCCTGCTGTTGTTTCTGGCAACTCTTACCCACTCCTCTGCATCGGGGCGGCTTCACTTGGAGCCTTGTTGAACTGCTTGTCTATCTCCTTGTCAAGGTCATCGAGTTTGCCCAGCTGTTCTTCAGGGATTTCGAACTTTGCCTTGAGAAGCGCCGGAATGACTGGCATTGCCCTAATGTCTGCAAGAGTAGTTCCAGCCTTGAGCGCCTTCTGCGCCTCCTTGTAGAATTTCACCATCAGCTTTACCAGCTTTACCTGTTTTTCAGGGCTGCAATACGTGTCAACCTTGTCAAACGAATTTTGCTGCAATATTCCGATCTTGACCATTCTTGCGACTTCAAGCACCAGCTTTTCTTCGTCTGGCAGAGCTTCTGGACCGAGCAGCCTAACGATTTCTTTCAGCGTGTCTTCTCTTTGCAGCACATGGTAGGACTCTGCCCTCAGGTCGTACCATTCGCCGGTGACGTTTTCCTTCCACCACTTGCTGACGTCTTCAAGGTAGCCCGAGTAAGACTGCATCCAGTTGATAGACGGGTAGTGCCTTGAATATGCAAGCCTCGTGTCAAGGGCCCAGAAGGTCTTGATGAAGCGGATAGTGTGCGTGGTAACCGGCTCGGTAAAGTCAGCGCCCGACGGCGAAACTGCGCCTACCAGCGTGACAGAGCCTGCCCTGTTTGGTGATCCAAGCGCCCTTACCCTGCCTGCGCGCTCGTAAAACTCTGCGAGCCTTGACGCGAGGTACGATGGGTAGCCTTCTTCTGCGGGCATCTCTTCAAGTCTGCCAGACATTTCGCGCAGAGCCTCGGCCCACCTGCTTGTCGAATCGGCGACCAGCACTACGTCAAAGCCCATGTCCCTGTAGTATTCCGCCATTGTGACTCCCGTGTAAATAGACGCCTCTCTTGCGGCGACTGGCATGTTGCTAGTGTTTGCGACAAGGACTGTCCGTTCCATCAGGGGCCTGTTGGAGCGCGGGTCAATCAGGTGTGGGAATTCGACGAGCACTTCTGTCATCTCGTTTCCGCGCTCGCCGCAGCCAATGTAAACTACAACCTTAGAGTCGGCCCATTTTGCAATCTGGTGCAACGTGACTGTCTTGCCTGTCCCAAATCCGCCTGGGATCGCGCCGGTTCCTCCCTTTGCAATTGGGAAGTAGGTGTCGATAACGCGCTGGCCTGTGACGAGCGGGACTGTCGGGTCGTAGCGCTCTGCGTAAGGCCTTGGCCTTCTTACGGGCCACTTGTGATACATCTTTAACGGGATCTTTTGTCCGCTCTTCTCGGCCGTGGCAACGACATGCTCGATGTCATAGTCGCCCTCACTTGCGACATCTGTCAGCTTGGTTCCCGCCGGGTGATTTGGAGGGACAAGTATGCTGTGGGTCAAGAGCGGAGTCTCTTCGACCGTTCCCAGAATCGAGCCTGGGTTTATTTCGTCGCCCTTTTTGACGGATGGCTTGAACCTGTATTTTTTCTTCATGTCCACCGGAGTTGTGGTAACGCCCCTTCCAATGAACGCGCCAGACTTTGCCGCTATCTCGTCAAGCGGCCTCTGGATTCCGTCGTAAATCTTGCCAATGATGCCCGGGCCCAAAAGCACCGAAAGCGGCTGGCCGGTTCCTACCACCGGTTCGCCGGGCTTCAAGCCGGAGGTTGATTCGTAAACTTGGATAAATGCAATGTCGCCTGTCAAACGGATTACTTCGCCGATGAGCTTTGATTCTCCCACCTCGACTGTCTCGTACATCTTTGCGGCAGACATGCCGTCTGCCTTGACTGCCGGCCCGCTGATCCAAACGATCCTTCCCTTTACTACCATTTTTCTACGCCTCTCCTCTCAGCAACTGGGCAATGTTTTTCCTTATTAAAGGTTTGAGCCGTTCAATGCGAGAATCAATAGTATTGTCGTAGGTCATGCTGCCGTCTCCAGACTTTACCTTGATTCCGCCAATGACGTCTATCGGCTGGCTTGAAAAGTTGACCTTTACCTTTGGGTTCTTTTTTTGCAAATCCGCTATTATCTTTTTTACCATATCAGCGTCGCCCTTGTTGCACTCTACAGTGACTTCCCCAGAGCCCACGGACGAAACGCTTTCTTCAACGATGCCTGTCATCAGGGTCTTGTAGCTGTCTTTGTCGCCGGACGACGCAAGTTTTTTCCTTGCCTGTTCAAAAGCGCTGTTGACAGCGTTTTCAATCATGAGAAGTTCCTGGTTTCGCGTGGAAAGCCTGCTCGATCCAACAACTTGGCGCTTTAGGTTCTCGGCCTGCTTTTTTGCAGCCTCGACTATCTTGGTGCGCTCAGCCTCAAGCTTGCCCTGAGAAGTTTCAATATTTTTCAGCGACTCTTGGTAAGCAGAATCAATTTGAGAAACAAGTTCTGCTTCTTTCTGCGACAAAACTTTGTTGATCGTACGCTCTAACGCAGAGTTCGAACTCATTTGACAGTTCTCGCCGTTTCACGTGATTTTAACCTTTTGATGGGTCAATTTGTTCGCAAATTACACTCAAGTCTGGAAGCCCCTGCTCAATTTGCAGAGTCAATTCATTCCGAGCCGTTCCTTGACTTCCTTCATCGAAATAGTTCTGCCAGCCCTTGCATCTTCAAGACCCCGCTCGAATTCCCGCACTGTCTCCTTCGAGAGCTCGCATTCATCTACTTGCAGCTGGATCAACCTTTCCAAGACCGCATTGTAGGATTCACTTGGATGGATCTTTAACCTTCGCAGCCGCTCTTTTACTTTCTTGTCGACTTGAATAGAAGCCCGCACATGAGCCAAGATA
>DATFDX010000083.1:0-2132 GCA_035251875.1 Nitrososphaera sp.
GCACCGGAAAGACGTAGACAGAGTAGTCACGCTTGAGCGCAGAAATTATGGACTGGTGCGCCCTTGTCATCGGGTTCAGATGCGCAAGGTAAATCGCGGCCGTGCTCATTTATGCCTACAATGTGGGCAGGGTTATAATAAGAAAAAGTGAAAGAAGCAGGTCTAGTTCTTCTTTATCTCAATTTCGATCGTGGAAACGTTCCTCGTTCTGCCGTCCTCGGACTGCACGGTCTCGGAGCCTATCCGTACGTCGCCTATCTTGTAACCCGCGCTTTCCATCCTCTTCAGCGTGATCTGCGATACGTCGACTGCGCGCCCTATGCTCAGGCCCCTTGCCTTGATTGTCACTGTTGGCTGGTTGGCTAGCTGGATCAGCGTTGACGTCACGTATGTCATAAGCGGCTTTTTGCCAATGTAGATTGTGTCGTGTGGGCCGTCCCTGCGTTGCGGTGCCTGTTGCGTTGTGTGCTCTTGTGATGGTTGTGGTTCTGACATGACTGTGATAAAGCCTCTAGGAGTAATTTAAGTCAACGGTCAGTAGGGCATCTTTTGCCCGCGCCTCAGCTTCCGGCTACTATCACTGGCGATACTAGACAAACAGCGAGATCCTTTCTTCGATCGTGTCCAGGGCTTTGCGGACATAGGCATTTGTGATGAGCGAAGGCATATCCAGCTTCATGTCCGCCGGCAGGGAATCATTGAGCTGCTGAAGCATTGCCAGTCGTTTTTCAGTATTGGGTTCATTTCTAATAGCGGAAATGCGTTTTAGCACACTTTTTGAATTCATACCATGACATTATCCAAGAAATCGCATAAAAGTCCGATGGATCTATTCTATAGAACTCCAATAATCCTGTGATGCCCTCCTGAGCAAAAAATTGTTTGCCTTACATACAAATATGCCGGGAAACGACGATGATTACAGTTGTTCGGCAAGAGCGGCGGCAAGTGGAAGACGGAATATGACGACACGCTCTACAAGATCTACGACTGGGACGGCAACCTTGCGGGATACCTGTTCCCCGAGTACGGCGATATCGAGCCAAAAGACAGGGAAGACGAGATCATTGACGAGCTGAACAAGACGCACGCGCAGGTAACCGAAGCGACGATTTTGCTCCCAATGGCCAAGCTGAACCTGCTTGACAACCACGAAGGGATGGATATCGATTACGTCATTTCGTCGCTTGAAGCAAACACCGAGCGTGCGGGCGTGTGGAAAAAGTGGATACGTGACAACGGCAGGTCGTTTAGCATAGTCGGGTCGGCAGTGCAGACCGCAAGGGAGGATCGCAACATGCTTTCGATCGCGCTCGGCATAGCCGCCACGATCACGCTGGGCGAAAAAGAAGTGCGGGACTTTCTGTCGCCGTTGCTTGAAAAGCTGCACGAAGACGGGCTTCTCTGATATTTATATGAGGTCAACTGTCATATCAGACCATGAAGGCCCAGTTTGCGCACCACCTTGTCTGCCTGCAGCACGCCGACAGGCAGATCCGCCTGGATCTCGAAAGCCTCGCGATGGACGGGGCCAACGAGTGCACTGAAGGCTTTCTAAAATGCAAGGAATGCGGCGCGGCCTACCCGATAATACAAGGCGTGGCGATAGTGATGAAGGACTTTGCCGCCTACGCGGCAGGCAGATCGCAGATGTACGGCAAGTGGCTGCTGGAAAGCAAGACAAAGGAAATGAAGGAGTTCCTGAAGGAGAGTGGCTCGAAACTTTCGCCCGGCACCGCCTCAAACGACAGGTACGAGGAGGGCGGCAGCTGGTTCCTCCCGCATCGGTGGGCGCAGTACGACCACTCGCCGGAGGACAGGCTGCTAAAGTCGCTTCGGTGGAAGCTAAAGCCAAACGAAGTCTACAACCGCGTCGTGCACGGCATCAACCCCAAGATGGACGGGGTCGCGCTCGACATGGCCTGCTCGATGGGCTACAGCACTATGCTCCTTGCGCAAAAGTACGCGTTTGCGATCGGAATTGACATTTCGTTTTCATTCATACGGGAAGCGAGGAAAAAGATGTACGAGGGCAAGCGCGGGAACATCGAGTTCTGCGTGGCCGACTCGCTCAACGCCCCGTTCAACCCCGGCAAGTTTGACCTGGTACTCGCGGTGAACCTTCTGGAGCT
>DATFDX010000084.1:0-2345 GCA_035251875.1 Nitrososphaera sp.
TTGCAGGCGCGATGGCAAAAGGTTTTGCCGAGGCCGGCGTAAAGAGCAGGACGTTTGCCTGCCGGCCGAGCAGCGGCGCCCGTTTAGTGTAGCTACTTTTTGCCCTTGCTGAGAAACGCGGACATCATCTTCTGCCGATCTTCGTGCGCAAAGCAGAGCGCCCAGCCGTAGATCTCGAGCCTCAGCCCCGTCTCGAGGTCCGAGTCCATTCCGCGGTTTATCAGCATCTTGCTGACCTTGATGGCGGTAAAGCTGTTCTTTGTTATCTCTTTTGCAAGCGCAAGGCAGTCGTCCATCAGCTTTTTGTTCAGTATCTTGGCCACCTGCGCTGCCCTTTCCTTTTCCTTTGCAGGGTCGCCCTTGACTTCTGGCGGCAGGTTGTCCTCCTGCCCCGCGCTTATGACCTTGTTGACAAGGCCGATCTCGCGGGCCTCGTCCGCGGTTATCATTTTGCCGGTGAATATCATCTCCTTTGCCTTTGCAGGCCCGACAAGGCGCATCAGGCGCTGGGTTCCGCCCCACCCCGGCGGGATGCCTATCGTGACTTCGGGCTGCCCTATCTTGGCGTTGCTTGAGGCGATCCGGATGTCGCACGCCATCGCAAGCTCGCAGCCGCCGCCGAGCGCAAATCCGTTTACTGCCGCTATCACCGGCTTTTCAAGCGCAGCTATCTTGTTAATGACTGCCTGCGCAGAGGTCGCGTACCTCTCCGCCTGCATCGGCTCGATGTTGACCATGTAGGAAATGTCCGCGCCGGCGCAGAAAGAGCGCTCGCCGGCCCCGGTGATGATGACAACCTTGATGCCGCTGTCGGCGCTGATGATGTCTATGGTCTTTGAAAGTTCCGATATGACGTCCGTGTTCATGGCGTTTAGCGCCTCCGGCCTGTTTATCCTCACTATCGCAATGTCGCCCTGCGGTTCAAGCTGAATGTACTTCATGGTGGACATGGTGAGAGTAGGTCAGCCCCTTTTCAATAAAATCTTATTGGTTTTGGGCGGGCTAGGGTTAAAAGCAGGCTATTTGTGATTCCTATGCGTGGTCAGGCTATACCGCTCAAACGTCGACAGGATGCAGGACGCCGACGTTGTGGTCATTGGCGTCCCCGACGAATCAAGATCGCACGCCAAGCACAAGGGCACCAGCAGGGCGCCCGATGTGCTGAGGATAGCGTCAAACGAGTCGGAATTCTTTGAGCGCGCCGGCAAGCGGATCCCGATCTGCCCCATGAGGGGCACGCTTGAGGGCAAGCGCGTATTTGACGCCGGCAACGTCGCAGACAAGCAGGAGCTGCGCAGGATCGTGTCAGAAGTCGTTTCTGCAGGCAAGCTCCCGATCATGATAGGCGGCGACCATTCGCTCACCACCGAGACGATCAAGGTGGCGTCCGCCGGCAAAAAGCTGTCGCTGTTGTATTTTGACGCGCACCCTGACTTTGTGTCTTCCGCCAGGAACTATTACGGATCGGTATTGACTGATTCCGCGCAGTCGCTGAACTTTCGCAAGAGCATGCTGATAGGAACTAGAGCGGCAGAGCAGGAGGAGCTTGAAAACGCAAAGGAGGTAGGGCTAAAGATCGTAAATCCGCTTGATGTTGCAGAACTTGGAGTGAAAAAGGTGGCCCAGATGATAAAGGCGCGAACAGCCGGATCCAGGATATACATTTCAGTGGACCTTGACTGCGTCGACCCTGCATCTGCGCCGGGGGTTTCTGTGCCGTCGCCGGCAGGCCTTTCTGCAATAGACCTGATCTATATGCTCAACAAGGTAATCAGTGGCGGAAACGTCGTTGGGATAGATATTGTGGAGCTAGTGCCGGATTACGACGTCAACGGCATGACTGCCACGCTTGCAGCAAGGATACTTTCAGAATGCATCGCGTCAGTCTAGCGCGCGCTGCACTTTTTCTATCAGGGCCTTCAGGCTCACGGGCTTGATTATGGTGTCGACGATGCAGTTGCTTGCCTTCATTTCGTCCACCTTTTCCTTCTCAAGATCGTATGCGCTTATCAGTATCGTCTTGGCGCCTTCCAGGTCTCGTATCTTGCACGCAATGTCGTCGCCCCTGCCGTCGCCCAGCCGGTAGTCGAGCAGTACCACGTCGATCTTTTTGCCGCGCAGCGTGTGCTCCATGTATTTTTCGATGCACCCCTTGCCCGAGCTGGCAGTCAGCACGTTGTAGCGCTTTTTCAGCGCGGCAACGTACATTGTGAGCAAGTCAGGTTCATCGTCGCAGATAAGCACCGTTGGCCTGCCTTCCATCGACCATTTCTTCCAGAAGATTCTTCTATATAAATAGAACCAAGTAAAAATCTTCTATAATGGAGCATCCTATCAAATTTATT
>DATFDX010000085.1:0-4292 GCA_035251875.1 Nitrososphaera sp.
TCACCATGCCCTGTAGCATGTTGACAAATCGGCGGTACTCGCCGGGCACGACTTCAAGCGCGTCGATGTACCGCTCTGCAAGAAGCCACGCCGCTGTAAAGTCTATGCAGTCGGTTTTGTAGATTGCCTTTATCTGCTGCCTTATCGACTGCGCGCGCTTGAAGGGCTTTTTGCTCACGAAAAACGGGAAATCTATCTTGTTTGGAAGCGTCATGCCCAGTGGAGCCCATATGGTTATCACCCGTACGCCGTCCTTTAGCTTCTTGAACCGCTTTGTCATCGAATCTACCATGTCCTGGTCATTGAACCAGAAGAGCAGAACTGTCGCATCTGAAATGTCGGCCTTGCGGATGTTTGCGTTAACTATTTCGGCGTTCTTTATGCCGGCAATCTGTTTTCGCGCCTTGGCGGCCGCCTGTTTCTTGATCTCGATCCCGACTGACTTTTTCACTCCAAACTCCCTGGCAGCGATTGCTACGGTGTTGCCCTCGCCGCAGCCAAGGTGGTAGAATACGTCGCCCTTTTTCAGCTTTGCAAACGTGAAGATCTTCCTGACCACGTTGTCAGGCAGCGAGACAGCCTCTCCCGTAATGATCGACTGTGGCAGTGTAGAGAGGAATTCGTCCAGTTCCAACTAACTGCTTGATTCATGTCCGATAATAAAAAGTAAAAGTTCGGCCGACCGGTATCAATTATTATACCCGGTATTTCATATAATGACGTCATGACAGTGCACGCGGAGATCAGCATCGTGCCAATCGCGGGGGGCCGGGACACCAGCATGAGCAAGGAAGTAGCCGCTGCATTTGACGCTATTCGCAAGACAAGAAATCTCAAAGCAGATCTTACGGCGCTCGGGACGCAGGTCGAGGCCAAGGACCTCGGCAGCGTCCTCCAGGCGGTGAAAGCGGCTCACCGGGCCGCCAAGTCTGCCGGCGCCAGGCGCGTAATATCCACCCTCAGGATAGACGAGCGCCTCGACAAAGCCCAGACGCTGCAGGACAAGGTAAAATCCGTAAGGCGAAAGCTGGAAAAATAATGGACCTGCATCATGACTCTAGAATCTACATTCCTGCACGTGATTATTTCACTCGGCATACTGCTCTTTGCAGCAAAGCTGATGGCGGAGCTGTTTCACAGGATCAGGCTGCCGGTGGTGCTCGGCGAGCTGCTGGCTGGCATCATAGTCGGCCCCTTTGCAATAGGCGGCCTTCTGCTCTTTAACGGGGAGCCCATTGTAGCACTTGACGAGACTGTCCGGCACATCGGCGAGATAGCCGCCATAGTCATACTGTTTGTCGCCGGCCTGCACATAACTCCAAGGGAGTTCCTGAGAGGCGGTGCGGCGTCGTTCACCGTCGGGTCTATCGGCGTGATCCTGCCATTTTTCGTGGGGTACTATGTGTTTACAGCCTTTGGGATCGATGCCCTGCAGTCGATGCTGGTCGCGACCGCCCTCACAGCCACCAGCATCGCGATCTCTATTCAGGTGCTGACGGAACTTGGCAGGATGCATTCAAAAGAAGCGCGCCTGATTCTGGGAGCCGCCATAGTGGACGACATACTAGCCATAGCCGCGCTTTCCGTGGTAACGACAATGGTGCAGACTGGAAACATTGCCCCCGACGTTGTAGAGATCACGTTGCTAATCCTGTACATCTTGGGGATATTTGCAGCCCTGCTTGTAGGCGCGGTCTTCATAGTCCCAAGAATACTGCACGTAGAGCGGCTATGGAAGTCAAAGGGCAGCATTGAAGGGCTGGTGACTGCGGCGTTTTTCGGGGCCGCCGGCATCGCCGCGTTCGCGGGCCTGTCGCCAATAGTGGGCGCGTTTGCGGTAGGCATGGCAGTGGCAAGCACGCGCGTCATCAAGCAGATTGAAGAGTACGTCGGCAAGCTGGAAATCATTTTTGCGCCGCTGTTCTTTGCGATAATAGGGGCGCAGGTGGATCTTCGCGGCGTCAACCTGACGGTGCTCTACCTAACAGGCGTGATAGTTGCAGTGGCTGTCGGTACAAAGCTGGTCGGCTGCGGGCTGCCTGCAATGCTCTTTCTCAAGAACAGGGGCAAGTCCATGAAAGTTGGAATAGGCATGGTGTCAAGAGGCGAGGTGGGCCTGATAGTGGCAGGCGTCGGCGCGTCGGCCGGGGCGCTGTCTGCCGACATTTACACGGCCGTCATCATAATGGTTGCGGCGACTACGATAATCACGCCGATATGGCTCAAGATGGCCTATCGGAAAGACCCGCCAGAGCCGGCGGCAGTCGTGAAAAAAGAAGAGTCGCAGGCCTAGACTTCTACGTACACGGTGCCGTTCTCGACAATCACTTTGTACTTGCCTAGATCCTTCAGCTTTTGCGGGAACCACGTCATGCTGCCGGTGGTGATGTCCCACTTTGAGCCGTGCCAGGGGCAGGTCAGCTCCTTTCCTTCCAGCGTGCCCTCGTGTAGCTCGGCGCCGGCGTGGGTGCAGATGTTGCCGGTCGCGTAATACTGTCCCCCCACGTTTGCGACCAGTATTTCCTTGCCGCCCGCAGTCACGTGGGTCATCGCGCCTTCGCCAATTTCAGAAGCCTTGCCAACCATTATCTTTGCCATATGCAAAAGCTCCATCAGGTGGTATTTTAACATCACTTCCCCTATGGGCGGCAAAACACTTTCTTAATTTAATTAGAAATAGAGGATCATAGTATTGACGGCAACCTATCTGTTAAGCCTTCTTGTAAGCTTGCTGCGTAACAGGTCTTCAATCCCAATTAGGAGCATGGAACCCTTCTCGAATACTGGCTTATCTGTGACATCGCAATCCCCGACCTTTAGCAACTCATCATCCGAAGTATCGCGAGCTTCTGTTCTGATGTACTTCAAGTTTCCTTTATGAGCGATATGCACATAGATTTTGTCTTGAGTTTCATGCTCTAAAACATAAAACTGGTCCTTTGATTTCTCAATCCGTTTAATGACTTCGGATACTGGAAGTAGGTAGTCGGAATCTACTGTACCCACGTATTGTATGCAGGTGCAGTCCTCTGTGGGCGGTGCTTTTCTTGTTATGCACATTATTTCCCTGTCCATGATTCAACAATAATTGCACATCCATCAAATTTTAATTTCACTGGCCCGGAAACATCTTTTCTGAAAACTTGGCGAGCTTTTTCAGCGCGCCCGTCCGCTCCTCCCTTTCTATCTCTGCCCCTTCAATCGCGCCGTATAGATAGCGGATCGACTCGTCATACACCTTCCTTGCAACAGGGTGGGGCACCCCGTCCTTGCCGCCGTGGGCAAAACTGTATTTCACGGGGTCGCTCCAAGAAGCCCGGGCCCCATGTATCAGCTCTGCAATGAGCGACAGCGCCCTGACCGTTGCGCCGCCGACCCCCGGGATTGAGAGAAGGTCTTCGTAGTTTCTGGGCTGGATGTCATAGATTCGCTTGAAAAGTCCCCAGTCAAGCCTCCTCGGCATTTCGTATCCTGACACGTCGATAATGTCGCCGCTGAGCCACTGGTCAAGCGTGTCCTTTGCAGCCAGCCTGTAGACTGACGATTGCAGGTTGTTCGTGTCGCCGCAAACAAGATCGACGCACACCTTCTGGTTTTCCTGCGACGGCCGCGCCGTCATGTCAAGCACGCCCTTGCCCTTGCTGTCGCAAATGATGCCGGCGTGCGGCTCGCATACAAAATTCTCGACGTCTCCGGAAAGCCAGTGGTAGCGGCGCGCCATCCTGTTCCCGGCGTTCATGCCCTGCTGCACCACTGCCCAGTCGCCCCGCTCGTCAAAAAGTATCACGTGGTGGTATATCGAATATCCATCCTGCACCGCCGCGCTGTCGACCTTGGCGGCCATCCTGCTTGCATGCAAGAGCGAATCTGTTTTTGCAGACGACAGGCCGAAATTTTCTGCCAGCAGCGGAATGTCCACCTTGGCAGACGTTGACTTTTTTCCCTTGCCGCCAGCCATTGAAATGCCTTGGACGTCCGGGTTGAGCGCTTGTTTTAGGACGCCGGCGACGACGGTGGTGACTCCGGACGAGTGCCAGTCAAAGCCAAGGACGCAGCCAAACGCCTGGAACCACAGCGGGTCGGATAGACGCCTAAGGAATTCCCCTTGCCCGTACTCGCCGATTATCACTTTGGACATTGCGTGCGACAGTCTGATCATCCTGCGGACGAGGTACGCCGGCGCGTGGCCGG
Organism: Nitrososphaera sp.; assembly: GCA_035251875.1. Lineage (GTDB taxonomy): Archaea > Thermoproteota > Nitrososphaeria > Nitrososphaerales > Nitrososphaeraceae > Nitrososphaera. The sequence goes on from DATFDX010000085.1 coordinate 4,192, forward strand.
TGTGGAGTGGCAGGTTGATGGAGGGTGCCCTTTGCAACCTACTCGCCCTTGAGGAAAAGCCTCAGCTTTTCCTTTGCAAGCGTGTCCACCGGCGTGAACCT
>DATFDX010000086.1:0-4419 GCA_035251875.1 Nitrososphaera sp.
CAACTCGTTCGAATCGATGCTGATTTCAAGGTATGAAATGTTCAAGGCCGTCTACTTCCACAAGACCGTGCGGGCCGCCGAAGTTATGCTCCTGCGATCCATGATCGGGGCAGACGAGGCGCTCGGGCTGACAGACACTTCCCTCCCGAACTACCTTGCGCTGACTGACGAAGCGACGCTCGAGCGGCTCTGCGCGCTGGGCGGCAAGCACGCGTTTTCGGCAAAGCTGGCGCGGGACTACCGCGACAGGCGACTGCTAAAAAGCGTGTACGAAAAATTCCTGCACAAGCGCGACAGGCAAAAGATGGACGGCAAGGCGCTGCAGGGCACCGCGTCAAAGATAGCCGAAGCGGCCGGAGTCGACAAGAATTACGTCTTTGTGGACGCGTCAAGGGCGCCATCCATGCCGCTGACGCCGAGCAAGGAGGAGATGTACTCTGTGCTCGTGGTGGACAAGGCCCGGGTCTACGAGATGCCGGTTTCAGAGATCCCGCTCGTGGACTCGATCTCGGGGTTCTTTGACATGCTGCGCGTCTACACAACAGCCGAAAACCGCGAGAAAGTGGAGCGATCTGTTAAAAAGGTGCTGGGAGAACAGGAAACCCTGTACATGGGAGCGGGCAAGCTTGGGCGCTAAAGAGCGTATCGTGATAAAGTTGTCAGGCAGGGCGTTTGGCGACGACGCGGCGGATGAATTGAAAAAATATGCCAGCATGCTCCTCGAAATCAGCGGGCAGGTGCAGCCTGTCGTTGTCGCCGGCGGGGGCAAGGTCGCGCGCCACTACATCAACGTCGCAAGGGGCTTTGGCTCTGACGAGGCGTCGCTTGACATCATGGGAATAGAGGTTTCAAGGCTCAACGCGAGGCTCCTGATAGCGGCCATTGGCGACAGTGCATACTCTGGAGTGCCGGTGGACCTCGAGCAGGTGAGTAAGGCGGCAGCCGGCGGCAAGATCGTGGTGGCAGGAGGTCTGCACCCGGGGCAGAGCACCAACGCGACTGCCGCGCTCATTGCAGAAAAGGTAAAGGCGAAAAAGTTCCTCAACGCGACGGACGTTGACGGCATCTACGACTCTGACCCGAACAAGAACAAGGGCGCCAAGATGTTCAAAGAGATCACGGTGAAAAAGTGCCTGGAGCTTTTGGGTTCTGAAAACTCGGCTGCCGGCGCGTATGACCTGATGGACATTGTCGCGCTCAAGGTGATAGAGCGCAGCAAGATACCGACGGTGGTGCTCAAATCCGATCCTGCTACGATCAAGGGCGCGATAGCGAACAAAGCGACGGGCACGCGAATAGTAGTCTAGGACACTGTCTTGATCTCGCCGGCAAATTCCGGCATGCCGTCGGCAAGCATCTTTTTGAAGATCTCCTGTCCTTTTTCAATCGGCATCGGTCTTGACTGGGCCTTGGCGTAGCCGTCCCTGTCGCAGATAAAGAGCATCGCCTCATAGCCTTTGGTCATCCTGCCGGCAAGGTCCTCTTCGCCCACGGGGTCAAAGCCTGCCTTTCCCTGCTTTATCGTGTAGGTCAGCATGGCAAAGCCGGTGTAGTCGAACAGCTTCATCTGGGCTTTCCTTGCCCTCTCCTGTCCAATGTGGGCGGCCTTGTGGTACTGCAAGCCGGCAGCAAATTTCGCGACAGCTAGTATAAGCATTTGCATCAATCGACAGATTTAAAGCGTGGGCGGACGCGAGAAAAAGCAATCGTGAATCCAAAGGCTCTTTACGCAGCAGGCGGCGGCATCGCCGTCGTTGCAATAGCAATATTTTTCATCATGGGGTCTGGGAATATCCGGCTTCCGGGCGGGCAGGCCGGAAATCAAACTTCCCAACAACTATTGGAGCCCGAGCTTTCGATCAGAAATGTAACTGTGTCAAGAATGGATAATGGGAGCGCAAGTGTTCAGATAACCTTTGCAATGTACAACCCAAACCCGAGCCCGTTGTTGCTTGAATCTTTGCAGTACACCCTGCTTGTCGACGGTTTCCGCATGGCGAGCGGCGACATAGGCGGAAGCCCCGAAGGCATTATTGGCTCGTCGGCAGACTTGACTCAAATTCCAAGCGACTCGGCCGTCCCTCTGAGAAACACCCAGGTTGCCACGCGAAACAGCCTTAATGCAGATAGCTGGGACAGCATGGTCGAAGGGACGGCTAAATACGACGCGACGGGCTTTTACGCATACAGGACCACCGCAAGGCTGGAAACTACTGCAGGCGAGAAGGAATTTGCCTTGACATTCCCCTAAGATTTTATGATAATATCACTGCGTGAAACATTGCCATGCGATAAAGATATTAAGTTTCAGCCGTGGCTCTGTGGTGATATGGCTGATGGAATGATGATGTTTGCAGTAACTACCGGAATCTTTGTATTCCTGGTAGCAGTAGTGTTCGGTGCAAGGGCGAAAAGGTACAGCTCTGGATACACTAAGGCTGAAGGACACGCCGAAAGCCACGGATAGCGGCGTCAATCCATTTTTATTATTTCTTGAAAATTTCTTCCAGTATAAACCCAGAGCTTTCGTCCTTTACCTGCTTTCTTGCGTAGCATCTTTCGTAGTACCTGCAGTTCAGGCATAGCTCCGACGGCTCCACTATCGGGACCTTGCCGTCTTTCAAGAGCGTGCTGAGCACCCTCGCCCTCCTGACGATCTCTTCAAACATTCTGTTGTTCTTTGTGATGGAAAACTCGACCGCCTTGCCCTCTGCGGTGATGTAGATCAGGATGCCGTCGCTCTTGTCAAACGCAAACAGGCAGGCGTTAAGATACAACAGGTCGCGTGGATGCGGGACCTCGGGCAGCGCCGGCACCACTTCAAACCTGATGACGTACTCGTCTGCCATTATCAGGTCGGCGTTAACTTCAAGCGACAGGCCGTCTGCCTTGTATTCTCCGCGCGCGTTGCTGAGCGAGTGGCGCATGGCCGCGCCAAGCAAAATTGAGATCTTGGACATGCCGTCTGCAGGCAGCGGGTCCTTGCGCTCATAGTACGCAAACCTAGTGCAGCCTGAAGCCTCTACTGCGTGGATCCTGTCGGGGTTTTTCTTGTCTATCTTGACGCTCAGGTCCTCGTGCAGTTTGTCGAGGCTCTTCTCTATGGTGTTTCGAATGTCCCTGCCGCCAAGCATTTGTGTATCATACCACGCTCTGGCGCTATATATTATGTTTTGAGTCAAAAGCCGCTCTTGATCGGATCTTCGGGCTTGATTATCTCGCGCAAGAGCGTGGTCGCGTACGATCCCTTTGGGAGCTTGAACGATGTAGCCAGCGGACCTTGCCTGTAAGAAAAGTCCATGCACCAGAGCGGCGCCTGCCGGAACCCTCCCTGCTGGCTCAGCTCCTGCATCTCCTTGACGTGGAATTCTTTCGCGGCCACGCCCTCTTCCTCCAGTATCGCTTTTGTGATGTTTTCAAGCCTGCCCTTGCCGGGCTGGAAGGTATAGCCGGCCATCCTTACCGCCGGCACCGCCTTTGCCCCTGAAGAGGGGTCGAACTTGATCACCCTGCCAAACGTCGCCGGCCCCTCCATCTCAAAGCACAGGTCGCCGGCGGCCGGCTGGAGAAGGTCCTTGCCGTTTGCAATGGCCGCGCTCAGGCACCTGTTGAAAATGTAGGCCTGGTACGCCTGCACGAACAGCCGCCGGATAGTGATCGGGACCGCGCGCAGGGCCGAAATCGCGTCCTTGCCGGCGACAAGCGCCGAGAGCACCTGTCGCTCGATGTCCATCCCCCTCGGCAGCATCCTGAGCACCTGCCGATAGCTTCCCGGGTCGGAGCTATTGCTCCTGATCTCCCTGCTCATCGGCGTGTCGTATTCTGTGGTGTAAGACAGCAGCAGCTCGACTGCGCGCCCAAAGTTGCGCTTTACGATCTCCCTGCCGACAAGGTGCGTCACCAGCCTTTCGCTGCCAAACCTCTGGAGACCGTAAAAGTTGCCAATCCTGCCTATCTCCGGGACAAGCCCGGACAGGTCCTGCGAGCGCGGCTGATGTATAGTTATTTCAAACCTGTTGCCAGCAAGGAACTCTTTGCCAAGCGGCTTTTTCGTAAAGCCCTTCAGCGTGAGGCGGGTGTGGGTGCTCTTTAGCTCCGATGGCGGGTTTTTCGTGACCCTGTCGGCGCCTGCGTACTGCGTCGTGACTGCCTTTGCGTCCTTTATTCCCATCACCCTGAGCCTTATTCTACACTCGCGCTCGATCTCAAAGAGGGCATGGTTGGAGTCGATGTCGCGCTTTTCAAGGATGTAGATCGGGTAACGGTGGCGATCATCAAAGGACGGCGATATGCTGCCAGCCAGAGATTCGTCTACCAGCTCGGATACCCTGAACCCCTCGCTTCCCTGCTTGATCGAGCCGCCGGTCCCAGCAAAGCTGGTGCAGTAACATTCTATGCCTGCCAGCCTGTCGATCTTTG
>DATFDX010000087.1:0-3770 GCA_035251875.1 Nitrososphaera sp.
TGTCAGGGCAGAGGATTGACGCCGTTTCGGCCATAAAGTGGACGCCGCAGAATACTATTACGTCGGCATTGGTAGCAGCCGCCGTCTTTGACAGCGCAAGCGAGTCGCCGATAAAGTCTGCGACGTCCTGCACTTCGGGCAGCTGGTAGTTGTGCGCCAGAACCACCGCGTTCTTTTGCTTCTTCAGCGCGAGGACCCGGCGCTTGTAGTCAAGATCTAGCATCGTCATGGCTTTTGGTAAACAGTGAATCATATAGATGCTATACATTTAAAGTAGTACAATCGAGGAGATCGCTGCCCGGAAAGTCGAAATTGCAGGCAATACTTGCCACCTTTGCAGGCATGGATACAATTATAAACATTCGATCGACAATCCAGTGATGGAGATTAATGCCAACACACGGATCACTCACAAAGGCCGGCAAGGTAAGAGGCCAGACCCCTAAAATCCAGGGCAAGGTGCGCCTGAGCCCCATCGCAAGGCTTCGCAACAAGGACAATTTTGTCAAGCGGTTTGAAAAGAAGAGGCTCCCGGGCCAGAAAAAGCCAGAGCGCCGCGGTGGCAGAAGGTAAAAATCCTTCCAATTTTATCTTTTATCATAGATGCCACAGAGAAAAGTTGGGCTTGTGGGCTGCGGCACGATCGGAAGCCAGCTTGCCGTGGCCGTTGATTCTGACAAGATAGCCAACGCTTCGCTCGTGGCGCTCTTTGACGTCGCCGAGAACAACCTGCAGAACCTGAAGGCCAAACTGCACAGCAATCCCGGCGCGCATTCTGATTTTGGCAAGTTTCTTGGCTCCGGCGCAGACATTATCGTAGAGGCCGCCTCGCAGGACGCCGTCAGAGCGTTTGGCAAGGCCATACTAGAGGCGGGAAAAGATCTGATGGTCATGAGCGTTGGCGCCTTAGCTGATAGGGATTTTCTGGGAGACCTCTTGCAGGCGGCAGCAAAAGAGGGCTGCAGGATTTACGTGCCGACAGGGGCGATAGCAGGCGTCGACGCGATAAGAAGCGTCAAGAACCTTCTCGACTCTGTCACGCTCACCACCACTAAAAGCCCAAAGGCCCTTGCAGGCGCGCCTTTTTTTGAAACCGGCAAGATCAAACTTGACGAAATAACCAAGAGCACGGTCATTTACGAGGGCACGGCGGCAGAAGCTGTCAGGGCATTCCCTGCAAACGTCAACGTGGCCGCTGTGCTGAGCCTCGCAGGCATGGGAGTCGACAAAACCAAAGTCAGGATAGTGGCAGACCCCCAGGCGACCACGAACCAGCACGAAATTGCAGCCGCCGGCAGCTTTGGCGAAATAAAAATAACAGTCAACAACGTGCCAAGCCCGGGAAACCCCAAGACGAGTTTTCTTGCGGTGCTTTCGGCTGTAGAGTGCCTCCGCTCGATATGCGACGACGGCATGAGGATAGGATCGTAGACCTGCTTCTTGATTTATATAGGGATTCCGCGTGAAAAAGCTCACGTATGAGTTACGGAAGAAGAAACGATAACTTCGGTCCAAAACCAGTTGAAGCTGGCAAGGAATACGAAGTACAAATAACGGAAATCAGCCGCAAAGGTGACGGCATTGCAAGGATACAAGGATTTGTTATCTTTGTAAAAGACGGCAAGGTAGGTCAGAACGCAAAGATCCGTGTCAGCCAGATCGGGCCAAGGTTCGCAACAGCGGAGGTCATCGACGGTTCGGCACCAGCTGCACAAGACACACCAACAAGTTAAGTTACTGCGTTCTGACAAACGTTCGCAGTATTCTTTTTTTATTCAACATTTACCTTTTCAAAAGTTCGTTTTTTGATTATCCTTGTGCTCTGCAGCGCCCTGACAAGAGCTCTCAGCATGCGCAAAATGAAAGCCACTAGGCGCCGGATCAGCGACTCTTTGCGCTTTTGCCACCGGTACTGGCGGTAGCGCTTGGCAGCAATCTCTGATTCTGATGACGTGGTACAGAGATGCCAGCATTGCTTTTAACGGTTGGTTCGCCCAAAGGAATTTTTAGGTGGTTTAGCAACCATATCAAGATGCGCAATAACATAATCGCCATAGTCGCCATTTCTTTTGTGACCGTGGGTGCATTGTGGGGAGTTGGCAGCCTCCTGAATCCCCCGCCTGACGAAGATCTGGATGTCGAAGGCGTGCTCTTGATAGCGCAGCGAAGCACGTTCAACAGCACCAACCCTGACGTCCACGTCGTAGCAGGCGTCCCGACAAAGCTGGTGGTGCGCAATGAAGATGCCGTGACGCATGACCTGAGGATCGACAAAGCAGAAAACGGCGGGATAACGCCGGTCAACACGGCGCCGCTTCGCGGCGGCCAGGATTTTCTGACGGCCATAGTTGCAAAGGAACCCGGCACGTACGAATATTATTGCTGGTACCACCCGGAAATGCGCGGCAACATAATCGCGCAATAGTGGCGCCTGTTTCCAGAAACTTCATGCAGATCATTTATAGTCGCAATTGTCAATGGTGATTTGCGAGTGCTGGCGTTGAATCCGAAATTGGAAATGGAAAAGCTGGACAGGTTGTACTTGTGCACGCAGTGCAAGTCTGTTTTCCTGTTCAAGTCTGACGTGGAAGATCACAAGGAAATGTCAGGGCATGACGAGGTGAAGACACGGCCTCTCAAATAGCGCCGGCGACCTTGACTATAGTCAGCACGTCTTCGTCTTCAAGCCGATGATCCAGACCCACTTTTTGCCCGGCGAATTTCGCGCTCTTGCCCCACACGAGGCCGTAGCGGAAGTTCTTGGCCATGTTGCGGTGGATCTTGTTGCACACGTCCTGCACAGTCGAGTCGCTCTTCATTATCATCGGTTCCTTATAGTCGGTCTCGCCGCCCTTTGGCCTCATGTAAATTCTGATGAAGTCCAGCCTCTGGTACATTGCTTCTTTTAACGCGTCGATGTTGATATTTGCGTCTGCGGATATCGGGATAAAGTTATTTCCGATCTTTGCCTGCACTTCTTGGATGAAGCCCTTGTTTACCAGATCGATCTTGTTCAGCACTGCAAGCGATGGCAGATAAACGCGGTTTCCAATAAGGATGTCGATGAGCTGCTCGTCGGTGAAATTGGGTTCCCGGATGATGATTCGCCCATTATGTATGCCATAGAGTCTGGCAATTTCCTTGATGAGCCGTTCTGAAGTCTTGAGCGGGACCTGCGCATTAACGGACACGCCGCCGGTAGACGTTTTCTCGATCACCACGTCCGGAGGTTTTTGATCTACTTTTATGCCGGCTTCGGACAGCTCTTTCTTCAGAATATCTAGATGGTGGGGCTGGAAAACGTCTAGCACTATCAGGACAAGGTCCGCGTTCCTTGCCACCGAAAGGACACGTTTCCCAAATCCCTTGCCGCCGGAGGCGCCTTCAATGATGCCGGGAAGGTCCAGCACCTGGATGCGCGCACCCCGGTAATCCATCATCCCGGGGATTGCCGTGAGCGTGGTAAAGTGGTAAGAGGCAATCTTTGATTTCGCGTTGGTAAGCTTGTTCAGGAGGGTGGACTTGCCGACGCTTGGAAGCCCTATAAAGACAATAGTGGCGTCGCCGGCCTTTTTTACGTCAAAGCCAATGTTTTCCCCGCCTGTATGGACCGTTCTGCCATGGAGGTTGTCTTCCTGTTCTCGCTTGAGCTTGGCTATCTTGGCCTTTAAGAGCCCCACGTGGAACTCTGTTGCCTTGTTAATCTGGGTCTTGTGAATCTGGTCCTGTATCTCCTTTATCTTCTCTGGTATGCCCAAGGCTAGCTATCA
>DATFDX010000088.1:0-11019 GCA_035251875.1 Nitrososphaera sp.
TCGCAGTTGATAAGAACGTATGCTTCAGCCATGCAGATAAAAAAGTGCAATGCTATTAAAGAATTGCTGACGCAAAAAATATTTTTTGGATTCCAGCGTCTTTAAATTCCAGCGCACTAGTATAAAGGACGTGAAGTTCCTTTTTGTGTCACCTGAAGCTCTGAGCGTTGATCTCGCTCACGCCGTGACGCAGGAAGGAAATGACGTGAAATTTTTCATCCAGAGCGCGACTGAAAAAGACGTCGGCGACGGGTTTGTCGAAAAAGTGAATTCTTGGGAAGACCAAGTCGACTGGGCAGACGTGATCGTCTTTGACGATATTGGCTTTGGCCGGACAGCCGACAAGATCAGGTCCGAAGGCAAGAAGGTCATCGGCGGGAGCGCGTACACAGACAGGCTTGAGAACGAGAGGGAATTTGGCCAGCAAGAGCTCGCCAAGGCCGGCGTCTCTGTCCTGCCCAATTGGAACTTTTCAGATTTCGAAGAAGCGATCAAGTTCGTCCAGGGCAACCCCGGCAGGTACGTGATAAAGCCGAGCGGCAAGGCCCAGAACGAAAAAGAGCTGCTGTTCGTCGGACAGGAAGATGATGGCAACGACGTCATCAATGTGCTGGCTCATTACAAAAAGAACTGGTCGAACAAGATCAAGATATTCCAGATACAGCAGTTCTCATCAGGTGTCGAGGTTGCGGTGGGCGCGTTCTTTAACGGAAAGGACTTTGTCCGGCCGGTGAACATCAACTTTGAGCACAAGCGGCTGTTCCCCGGCAACATCGGGCCGAGCACCGGCGAGATGGGAACATTGATGTTCTGGATCCAGAGGAGCAAGATCTTTGATCTGACGCTTGAAAAGATGAAGCCGGCCCTTGCCGCTTCCGGCTATGTCGGCTATATCGACATCAACTCCATAGCAAACGGGACTGGCATATACCCGCTCGAGTTCACTTCCCGGTTCGGTTACCCCACGATATCTATACACATGGAAGGCGTCACAAGCAAATGGGGCAAGTTCCTCCATTCTCTCGCAAAGGGAGATGACGTGGAGCTCAATACAAAGAAGGGCTTCCAGGTCGGAGTTGTCATCGCCGTCCCGCCGTTCCCGTTCAATGACGACAAGACGTTCAGAAAGTTCTCTGAAGACGCGACGATACTCTTCAAGACCCAGAACGTTGACGGGATCCACCTCGGAGAGGTCAAGATGGAAGGAAGCGACTGGCGCATCGCCGGCAGGTCAGGGTATTCCCTTGTGGTAACGGGCTCTGGCGGCACCACCGAGGAAGCGAGGCAGCAGGTGTACAAAAGGGTGGCCAACATCATGATACCTAACATGTTCTACAGGACGGATATCGCGAGCGCTTGGGTCAGGGACAGCGATCTCTTGCTTTCCTATGGCTACTTGCAATGAGAGCATGAGAAGTGTGTGCAAAATGTATTGACTGGGCGTGTCAACATAGATAACCAACCCGCTCAAATCAATAAATCCTGAAGCATTGAAAATGCCAAGACCCATTGTGATAGCGGTTTCGCTACTCTCAGCGTTGCTGATTGCTGTTTCTCCCATGTCAGCCGCCCAAGGTTCTGCAGGAATGGTAGAGCCGTCAGGGATGACCATATCCACAAATGAAGCAATTTACGTGCTGGGAGAAACAGTTCAGGTAACGGGGCAGGTGCAGCCTCCACTTGATCTCAACAATCTTCTCAGAATAACGATCTTTTTGCCTGATGGAGAGATATTCAGAATCGATGAATTTCAAATAAACAATGATGGGCGTTTTACTTGGACTTTCAATCTCCCAGCAACTGAAGCAGGACAGTGGGTCGTCAATGCGAGGTTCTCCACCAAAGAGGCCGAGACCGTCCTCACCGTGCTTGCAACGGACATCTTTGACAAAGTCGTCATAGAGAGCCCGGCGCTCTTGGACATTCAGGGCAACGAGATAATGTCAGGCGAAGGCAAGCTTGGCGATAGCATTGCCATCACTGCGACTCTGGTCAACGACGAACAAGTTTCACACTCGTTTATGTTCATCGTGCAGATAATCAATAAAGACGGAACCGTTGGTGCGGTTCTGCTGACTCTCGGGCGTCTGCAGTCAGAGGAGTCGATCAACCCGTCTGTGTCATGGCTGCCAAGAGAGCAGGGCGCTTACACTGCAGAAATTTTCGTCTGGAGCTCACTGAATGACCCGACGCCACTTGTACAAAAACAGGCAGTGGCGTTTACCGTCTCTTCCTGATTAGGGATCTTTCTTAATCTCGGCTCGCCACAACGCCTTTATCATGGCAGTCAGGGTGTCCACTTCCCTTTCGCTCAGGCTGCCGACTTGGTTGATCTTTTGCTTGAGCAGCGCTCGCGTTTCATCGTCAAGCGAAAGTTGAGGCTTTAGATCCTTGAATTTCCTTTGATTTGGAATGCTTGAACACGGCGCCGAGGCGCGACTAACCATTGCAAACGTCTCCACGCGGGTAATCATCAGAAAGATGCCCACCTTCCTTCTGCGATGACCAAGACAATGTCGCCGTATCCAACAATTTCAACAGACACCGACCACCAGAGCGCGTCTCCAAGGGCAGACGGCATTTTTTGCCACATCGTCCACCACACAAAAAGTTGGATAAAATCATTTCTACTGAAATTGCAGATAGCGCGGATACTGCGATCTCGACCCTGAAAGGCATGAATTTTCTGAATATTCTTTGTAAAATATCTTCGCCCCGTAAAGACATAGGTAATATTCTTACAGTAGCCGACTCGAGACGTGCTTTTAATGATGAGCAGCCATACTTGGCGATGTCTGCGCCTCATGATAGCGCTGCCAATGGCGACGGAGGGATGCTGAAAGGGCACGGTATTGCTGTTGCCTTAGTTGCAATCTTTGTAGGCATGGCCATGGTTGTAGCGTTTGCTGCTTCAGATGGCGCAATATTTGGCTTGAATTCGAGCTCTCCAGCCGGCAGCACTGCTCCGGTCATTGACAGTGGTGCTGACGGCGCGGAGGTTCTTTCCAGAGACACATTTGAAGACTCCGGCACAGAGAGCGCCTCTCAATCTGGGGCAGACAAAAGCGCGGGTAGCGCGCCGCCTGAGCAGGACGCCACATTATCTCCCGAAGAAAGACGATTGCTGACAATGAGGAACTTTTCATGGGACATGATAGCAGTCCAATATTTTGCCAACAGCCAAGACATTATGGAAAAGTTTGAGCAGCAAAACTTTACTCGGCAAAAGCCAGCCCAGCCCGAGGCAGAGCCATTGGATTTGTCTGACAGGGTCTCGGTAGATGTTGACCGCGACATAGACAGGGAAGACAGGGTTATAGACATTGATACGCCGATTGACACGCCTGCAACAAACGAAGAGGAACAACCTGAGGAAGAAGAGGAACAGCAAGATGAAGAGCCTGAGCAAGAAGAGCCGCAGGAAGTGGAAGAAGATAACAGCGATAGCGGGTCAGGAAGTGACGATGATCAATCTGGAGACTTTGGCAGCGGAAGCAACAGCACTGACACCAACAGTACCAGCATCGAGGACTCTGGCAGCGGAAGCGACTCGAGCGGCGACGATTCAGGCATCGAAGCCTCCATCTGGATTGGATAGAAACGTTTAGCCAGCCATCGCAATAGAAGAAACATCCAGCACTTGCTCTCTATAGTCGGCAACATATCGACCTTAAATTGGATGCAACCTACTTTCCCCATACTCGGGGGTAAGGGTGCGATCATTGTCCGACGCTGCTGATGGCAACTACACAGGAGTGTTCAGGAGGGGCGCCAGGGGCACCATTGATATCATCGCCGACATACTTGCCCTTTGCAATTCCTGGACCAAAAGAACCAAGATAATGTACAAGGCAAACCTGAGCCACCAGATGCTAAAGTTCTACCTATGGCACCTAGTCGAACTCGGGCTGCTCGAGGAGTCTGGAGACATGAAATTCAAGACTACTGAAAAGGGCAGGGCGTTTTTGTCTCACTACCAGCACATGGCAAAGCTGCTGATCGGTCTGAACGACATCAAGAACCAGCATTTTGCCGCGCATGACAAATGATCCACGAAATTACGCCTTTGTCGCCTTGACAACAAAGGCTGCCGGGTTGAGCAGGGCGCCGCAGCACGTGCAGCGGTTGTTGGACTGGCTCAGGACTTCCCTTACAGATCGCAGGACGTTAACCTTGCGTATGATGGCGTCGCACCGATCGCATACAATGTTTACAAACATTGTGCAATGATTGCAGCCATAGAATAATACTGGTACCCTTGATGAATCTTAACAATGCATACAGCTACGATTAGCTCAGTCTAGCCTTTCAGGCAGCCAAACACAAAGCCGGCGGCAAAACTGCCGGTCAGCGGGACGCCAAAATTCATCAGAGTCGGCACTACCTGGCTGTCCACCACTGAAACGTACCCTGTGCTGTTTGAAAATTCCGTTACGGCTTTGTTTGACATTGAAACAACCTCGTCCCAGTCCACGCTTATCATCCCCTGGTAATTCAGGTACGCCAGGCCTGCGAGAAAGAGGCCGGCTACGGCCATTATGATCTTGATCCCCTTTTTCACGGCGTAGCCTATGAGGAATCCCGCGATGCCGCCAGAAGACACTGATGCCAGAATAAAGCCAATGTCGTACAAGTTGTCTTGTTGTCTCCATTTCTGTTAAAAGAGGGATTGGCAAATTACAAAGACAAACGCGTTGATCATGAGCTGACAACGTGGGATTTCGGAAAAAAGTTCCTGAAAAATTCGCGGTGCCAAAAATAGAAAGTTGGAGAAATTATTCCGATCTGCTTGCCCACGTCACCACGGTGATCGTGCTAACCGCAGAGCCCACCACGCCGGCGAGAACCGATCCCAGTATGGCCTGGTTGACCACTATGTTTGGCAGCAGGTCTCCGAGCCAGGACGCGACGCTGGGCACGACCATGTATCCCACGGAGCCCAGGGTAAAGCCCAACACCCAGAAAATAAAAATCGCCAGCCCTCTAGACATGCCTACTGCCTCCAGTTGCAGATCGTATGTTATTCATGATTCAGCGACGCAAGGCTACTAATAACGTTGATAGTTAATTTTTGTCAAGCCATGGTGCGTTCCTGCATGGCCGGCCTGGGACAAACTGGCATCTGTTTATGAAAATAATTTGCAGGTAATCTTGGCATAAACGATCGTTCAGGGCTTGGTTAAATTCATGCGACATTGCAGTATAAGTTGGATATTGATCTTCTTGTGTGGAAATGGTTTTTGTGATCTCGTTGGTACACCCATTTAGAAATATGTGCATGCAATTGAAAACAGTAGATCCGTTGCCATCCCGGCTTTATCCAAGCGCCATAGTTGACAGTGGTGGCACGTAATGGAAGAAATTGCAGTCTTTGATAAAAATGCAAAGCCATCATGCCCCGAGTGTGGCTCTGACCTCATTTTTGACACCTCCTGCGGCGAGTACATCTGCCAGTCGTGCGGATACGTCGTGATGGACAAGATGGATTATTGCGGGCACGAGACCCATTCGAGCAACGCCTACGACAGGCGTAAGAACATGCGCGGCAGCGGGCACACCAGCTTTTTGCTTGTAAATCGCGGCCTCCAGACTGAAATTGGTACATCAAACAAGGACTACACGGGCAAGCCGATCAGCTGCGCAACTGCCGAGCGCATCGCAAACGTGCGCAGGCTGCACACCCGGCTCAAGGCCTCATCTGAAGAAAGGAGGATAGCAAGGGTGTTGTCGGCTATAGACAAGATATGCTCCAAGATGCTTCTCCCAAGGTCGCTGTCTGAGGCGGCCGCCAAGATATACAGGAACTATTCGGCCAGAAACGACACAAGGGGCCTGTCGGTCACCGGGAACGCCGCGGCTGCAGTGTACCTTGCCTGCAAGCAGTCCTGTGTCGCCCGCGGGCTGGAAGAGATCACCGGCTCTGCAGATTTTTGCAGCGGCAAGGGGTCGTCGCTGAAGATAGCTTTTAGGTGCTACAAGAAGATGGTCATGTGCATCACCGATGCCGGTGGATCAGACGATGCGGCTGTGAGATATCCAACAGACCCATTCGACCACGTGATACCTATAGACAGGTACATAGCCAAGGTCGCCAACAGGTCCGGGATCGACTGGCGTGTGCAGAGGTTGGCCGCAGACATTGCTAGGCAGACAGAAGGCAACATACTGCTTTCAGGAAAGGACCCGGTGGGCATCGCTGCAGCCTACATCTACATATCGGCGTGCATTTGTGGCTACAACATGTACCTTGCAGACATTGCAAGCTTTTCCAGCGTTACAGAAATCACAATTCGGACAAGGTGCAAGGAAATCCTGTCGAGCTTTAACCTAGAGATTCGGGTAAAGAAGATCAATAGAGCGGCAGTCGCGTGCTAGATCATTTGTTCTTGGATCGCTTGAACCAGTGTATGATCCCGTACGTTATGCTGGACGAAAATGCCACTATGAGGCTTGCAATTCCCAGATCAATCATTGCAGACGGCGTCATTGCGGTTGCTAGCGGCGCATTGTTATTATCGCTTTTGGAACTGTTTTCTGATCAGTGCAGCATTACGGTCGTGGCATACGTGGCGTACCTTGCAGCAGAGTGAATGATGGCCGGCGACTGGAAAGCGAAGACGAATATCGCCATCGCCAGCGAAGACGACTTTGCAAAGTCCTGCAGGTATTTCTTTAGCTCGCTGTAGCGGTTCCGGATGGTCACTTCCGTGACGCCAGCCGCTATTGAGAGCTCTTTCTGCGTCTTGACTTCGCCCACTTGCATGCAGGCAATGTAAAGGACAGTTGCGGCAATTCCCATCGGCCCCTTGCCCGCCGATATCTGCATCGCGACGATCTCGCGCATTATCCTGACAGCCATCCTCTTTGTCTTTTCGCTTACTCCAACCTTGTTTGCAATCCTAGTGATGCATCTTGCGTGATCCACGGTAGGGATTTTGGGGTCGAACGTGCGCACCAGCATGCGGTAGTCGCGCGAGATCTTTTTGCGGGAGACGTTGCAGGCTGCCGCGATTTCGCTCAGCGTTCTAGGGTTCTCCAGCTCGCGGCATGCGAGGTAGACCGAAGCGGCAAGGACGGAGGACACGGTCCTTCCCTTTATCAGGCCCAGCCTGCTGGATTTTCTGTAAAAGTAGGCGGATTTTTCAACTATGGCGTCCGGCAGTCCGAGGCTTTCCTTCAGGTGCTCCAGCTCCGGCAGCGCCTGCTTCAGGCTCCTGTCATTGGCGGCCTGTATCCTGAAATCCCAGACCCTTATCCGGTTAAAGTTCAAGCCGTTCACCCTGTCGTTGCTGTTGCCTATCGACGTGACCAGCCCCTTGTTGTAGCGAGCAAGTGAAGTGGGCGAGCCTGTCCTGCTTTTTCTGTAAAACTCGTCGACGCTAAAAGCGCGCCAATCCTGTACGGCCGGGCTTTCGATCCTGTCAATCACTATACCGCAGCGGGTGCAAATGACTTCGCCGCATTCATGATCTGTTACCACGACCTCGTTCTTGCATGCAGAGCAAACAACTGACGCTTGCATTGGAGGTAGTCAAGATAGTGTTCAGCGAACATATATAGCCATCGTACATTGTTACTAGAAAAATTGTAATCACGCGTCGACGAAGCGAAAGTCTTCCTTTACCGTTATCAGAACGACGTGCGTGTTGGTGCGCTCGACGTAAGGCAGCGAAAGATCCTTTTTGACAAAGTTGGAGAGCTCCGCGCGGTTTTTGAACTTGGCAATAATTGTCATGTCTGTCAGCCCGGTAATGTCGTATACCGCGCACACGTTCGGGAACTTGGCTATCTGTTTTTCGAGGTCGACTATCTTGCCCTTGGTCGCGGTGATGTCGATTATGGCAGTCAGGTCGTAGCCCAGCTTTTCATGGTCCAGCATGGCCGAATACGACTTGATGATGCCCTCCTTTTCCAGCTTGTCCACCCTCGCAAGCACGGTTGGCGGAGACACCCCTATCTCTTCTGCCACCCTGCGGTAAGACATCCTGGCATCGTGCAACAGCCTCCTCAGTATCTTTACATCTGTTTCGTCCACGCGCTATCGTCCCTGTATTGAACTAACATGTATAAAGCATTATCTGTTATTATTTGTCAAATAACAGGACTTTCAATGTTATATCTTATATCCTACAAGTCATATCTACCATTATGACACTAAAGGATTCACTGGAGCACGGCGCCGACAAGACAGGGCTCGAAGACGCCGAGTTTGTCCAGATAAGATACACGGATGTCCCCGGCAAGTTCCTCGCAAAATACATTGCCGTCGACAGCGGAGACTATTTGCGAAGCGGAGTAGGCGTGGACGGCTCGTCTGTCAGGGGCTTTGCCAAGATAGACGAATCAGACCTTTTGCTGGTTCCCGACAGGTCGACTCTGCGGCCTGCGCCGGTGCCAAACTACAAGGTTGCCACGGTTATCGCCGACGTGTACGAAGGCTTTGGCGGGGGCAGGCTGGTCAGGGACCCGCGGCACGTTTCGCAGCTCATGGAAGAGCACCTTGCGCGCGAAGGTCTGCTATGCCAGGCAGGACCCGAAATCGAATGTTTCATTTTTGACGACATTGTTTTTGGCAAGAGCGGGCCGGAGATCCGATCGGCAGAGCGCGCCGGCAAGTACCCGCTCAGGAGGAAAGGCGGCTACGACGCCCCGCCGTTCCAGGACTCGCTCATGGAGCTGAGGTTCGAAGTCGCCGAGATCCTGAAAAAGAACTACCTCATCAAGGTCACGAACTTGAACCACGAAGTGGCGAGCAGCGGCCAGATAGAGATTAACTTTATGCACAGCACCCTTACAAAGGCCGCGGACAACGTGCAGGTATACAAGGACACCGTCAGGAACGTGGCCAAAAAACACGACAAGATTGCAAACTTTATGCCAAAACCGGTCTTTGACGAAAGCGATCTGAGAGGCGGCGAAAGCGACAACGGGTCCGGCATGCACGTCAGCACGAGCCTGTGGTCTGGCACGAGCAACATCTTTTACGACGCAGATGATAGCTATGCAGAGCTCAGCCAGGCTGGCAGGTACTTTATCGGAGGGGTGCTGAGCCACGCGTCTTCGCTGGCTGCTCTGGTGGCCCCGACGGTAAACTCTTACCACAGGATGGTTCCTGGCTTTGAAGCGCCAGTCTACGCCGCCTGGTCGAGGGGCAACAGGTCGGCGGTGCTGCGTGTGCCGGTGAACGACAGGAATAACGCCAAATCAAAGCGCATAGAGTTCAGGGCGCCGGACCCGTCGGCCAACCCGTACCTTGCGTTTTCGGCAATAGTGGCCGCGGGGCTTGATGGCATCAGGAAAAAGATCGAGCCCGGTGACCCGGTCAACGAAGACATTTACAAGATGGCCGACCACGCCCGGAGCAGCCTCGGGATAAAATCGCTCCCCGGCACCCTGCAAGAGTCGCTTGACGCGCTGAAAAGCGATCAGGGCTACCTGAAGCCATGCTTCCAGAGCGACCTACTGGAGACATATGTGGCGCTAAAGCAGGAGGAAGTCGCCTATGCCGGCAGGTCAAAAGAGAAACAGTTCATGCTATACTACGACGTCTAGCCTCCGGAGAGCAAGACTTCTATAAGGTTGAGCCGAGCTAGCCGGCCGTGGGCAGGGAAGCCGACATTGATAAAATGCTAAAGGAACTACACGCCTCTTACCTGAAGGGCAATGAGCACGACGAAGGCGACCTCCTATACTACAGGATAAACTACAGGCTCGCAGAAACCTTTGGGATATCGAAAGAAGAGGCAGACAGGCTTCACACGAGCTACCACGCAGGCAACCGGCGGCAGGTCTCGCAGGGCTACTGCAAAAAATGCGGCAGCGTAGTCACAATAATCCCCGTCATTTACGGAATCCAGGAAAGCGACATCGAGAAAATGAAAATTGCGGAAGCTCAGGGCCGGCTCATAATAGGCGATACGAATGCCATAAGGCAGGGGGCAAAGGTGGCGATGTTTGGCTGCAGGGAGTGCAGGTCCATGCTGCCGGCGTACGGCACGATATAGTCGAAAAGGTTATTGCCCTATTTCAAAGATACAATGTCGTGGTGCACAACCCCGTCAATACCGCCATTTCATTCGGCCTGCTGATTGCGGTGGTCGGAGGCTCGTTCTTTTATGTTTACAGCGGCGGCCCTGTAGAGGTGCCAAAAGAGCCGTGGATCGGGATTGCTACCGGAGGAATATTAACGCAGGAGGAGGCCGAAGCTCTCGGCCATGAACAGGGTTTTCTGATAGTTGAGATTACGCCGGGGAGCCCCGCGGACAAGGCGGGGCTGAGGGGCGCCAACAACGTCACCGTCATAGGCGAACAAGAGATACCGGTTGGCGGCGACGTCATCGTCAGCATGGACGACAGGCGGATCAACGCGGTTGAGGACATTTGCGCGGCCTTGACACAAAGACAGGTTGGTGACAGCATGAATTTGGTAATTGACAGGGAGGGCAACTTGCAGGAAGTCGACCTGATCCTTGAAGAACTGCCCCCGCAGGCAAGGTTCGTGTGCTGATTACTTGTTCAGCTACTCGGCCCTTCAAGCAGGTCTCCGACCTGCTCGTGCGTCGATTTCAGGTTCCGCATGTCTAATTATTTTGTAAAGTTTCACTCGGAGCCATTGGGATGAGTATAAGCGAGGTATAGTTAATACCGCCTCATGGTAATAATTTATGTGGGAAGCAACATAGTCACCGAGCCGCCCGGCCCGGCCGCCAGGCGCGTAATAGAAATCGTAAAGAAAAACTGCTACAACTCGACGTTCACCTACCCGCTCGTAATCGCAGATGGCAGCGGTTCCTTCCTGTACGATGTCGACGGCAATTCGTTCCTTGACTTTACTTCCAACATCGGGTCGTGCCCGCTGGGGTACTCGCACCCGGAAATAATGGAGATCCTGGTGGAGCAGTCAAAGAACGGCGCGCACAAGATAGCGGGTCAGGACTTTTACTGTAAAGAGCACGCCGAGCTGTCAGAACAGGCGTCGTCCATAATCCCGCAAGGTTTCAAATCATTTTTCATAAATAG
>DATFDX010000089.1:0-6077 GCA_035251875.1 Nitrososphaera sp.
AATGTCGTCACGGTTTGCCATCCTCTTTGCCCTGTTTTCCGACGAGCCCCGCAACCATAGCTTTATCACAGACTCTTCCTTTACGAGCCACGGAAGAGTGTAGCTGGTGATGACGGCCCCGCCTTTCCTCACTATCTCGGCCAGCTTTTTGTCCACCTTTTTGTCAAACGATGAATCTGACTTGCGCTCGTGCATGAATTTTTTTGCCTCCGCGGTATCCCACCAGTCGTCCCTTGAAGTAGAGTAGCCCTTTCCCGCTGCAAGCATCTTTAGTATGTCGCCCCCGTTGTACATCACCAGGCCAAATTCCTCCGCCAGCTTGCCCGCTATCGTGGTCTTGCCCACGGCGGGCCAGCCCGAAATAACTACGCTGAATTTGTTGGCCGCCAATTCTAGGTCATGCTCGGCATGCTTGTCTTGGTCACCTTGGATATTATGCCGCTAAAGCCAAACGAGGTTATCAGGAACCAGCCCCACAGGTACACGTGGCCTGGTACCCTGCACGGCCCGGCGAGGACAGTGCTTCCGTCTCCGTTCGGAGGGACGGGGGTGCCGCCTTCGTTGGTCCTTGGCTGGGTGTCTGTATTCACGTTGTCTTGGTTGCACATTATCCAAGGAATCTCTATCGGCGATAGCGCCACGGTCCCTCCAAATATGGCAGGGAAAACGAAAATCCAGATCATAAACGATGGTATCATGTAAATGAACATCGGCCGCATCTGTTGCTGCTGCATCTCCAGCGCCATCTTGTTGACGTAGGCCTGCTTCTTTTTCAGCTCCTCTATCCGGGGCTTGTCCTGTTTTTTGACGGCGTCCGTGTACTGCCTGCGCCACTCGTTTGTCTCCTTCATGACCCGGCTCATCTTTTCAATGTCGGTGGTCTTTTTCCGGAGCATCGCAAAGGCAAAGTTCATCCCCACAGCTATCAGTAGCGCGACTAGCATTGCGCTTACCAGGTCGGGGAACCATGGGTTTTGCGTGTACTGGGGCGAGAGCGGCCACTGCATCAGGAAGTCCTGCAGGCTTGACATCATCTTTCCTCTCCTAGTAGGATCTTTGCTATATTTGCTGCCGCTTCGTCCACCTCGCCGTCGCTGTTCAAGATTATCGCAAACGGCGCGCCCGTCAGGATGGAGCAGGACGCCACCATAACCCTTGAGATGTCGAGCTCCTTCTGGATGTTTTCAGCAGAGATGATGTCCCGCTGGCGCGTCTGGTCGGTCTTGCGCCGCTCCGCTATTTCGCCCGCGTTGGCGGCGACCATGATCATATTGGTCGGCTTCATGATGTTCAGGAGCCTCATTGGGAGCCCGGGGTAGTATCCCTCTATCGTGTTTATAAAAAGGTGGGTGTCGACCAGCACGATGTCGTCCCTCATTTCTGCTATGCGCTGCGCGGCCATTTCCTGCAGGTGCCTTTGCTGCTCGACAGGCATCCGGCGCATCTCGTCCCTGCTCTTGAGGCCCATCTTCTTGGCCTCTTCAAACATGACCGTGCCAAAGACCACTACGGTCGTCTTGCGCTTTTCGTTGAGTATTTCTGCAGCGCGGGTGATCACCGTGGTCTTGCCGACGCCGGGGATGCCGACGATTACGGCGCGTTTATTGTTTTCTGCCAAGTAGACCGGCCAGACCGGGCATGTAAGTGTCCACCTGCTCTTTGACCAGCGTCTGGTAGTAGCTGACCATGATGTTGACCATAAGGAGTATGCCGGTTCCAGTGCCAAAGACGCCCAGAACGTCAGAAATGCCAGCGAGAAGGCCGATGATCAATCCGGAAAGCAGGGTGAGCGCGGGGATGTACCTGTTGAGCAAAGTCTCCACCGACCCTTCCGAGCGCCTGAAACCGGGCACCTGCACGTCGGCATCAAGCAGGTTGCGGGCCGCCGTCTTTGCAGACAGTCCGCCAAGCTCCACCCATAATCTTGAAAACACGGTGACAATGGCCGTCATGAACAGAACGTAAACCACCGCCCTTAGCGGGTCGAGCGCCGCCTGGTCAAGGCTCCTTGGGGCGGTGATGTAGTACAATATGCCGCCGGTTGGCGTGGGCTGCCCTCCCTGCTGCGCAGCCTCTGTGTCAAACTGGGCTAGCCAGTTGAACGCCGGGTTTTCGTTGTTGGGGTTGTAGTTGGCCCACAGCATGTTGCCCATAAACACCGCGTTGGCAATGAGTGCGGACGCAAGTATGACTGGGATAACTGAAGTGTAGAGAAGCTTGATGGGATACACCGCTGTAAAGCCTCTGTACTTTGTCGAAACTATCGGGACGTCGACGTGTATTCCCTCGATATACACGAGCACGAGGATTACTCCTATTGTAAGCGACAGTACAAAGATGCTTGGAAGCTGGCCTTCGCGGAATATCGCCTCTGCGGCGTTGCCGTCTGTTGCAACGCTTATCGTAAACGGTAGTACGCCCACCGGGCCGTCGCCTGCAGGGACCACGCTGAATATGCTCCAGAGTATCGTCTGGGCAATGCCGGCCATGATGAAGAGGCTGAGGCCCGAGCCCACGCCCCACCCTTTCTGTATCATCTCGTCCATCAGCATGACGATGACGCTTGCGCCAATGAGCTGTGCAATCACCACATAGATCGCCATCGGCGCCTCTTCTGCAGTCAGCGGCCCGTAGACGCTATAGCCGTAGAGCCCGCCCTCTGCCACTATAACTATTATCGTGACTATCTTTGTCGCCGACGTAAAGAGCGACCGGTCGTCTGGATTCTTAAAGTCCAGCTTGATCAGATCAGAGCCCTTTAGCAGCTGCATGAGCAGGCCTGCCGTGACTATGGGCCCGATGCCAAGCTCCATCAGCGTTCCCTGTTGCGCAGCGAAAATTACGCGTGCAAAAGCGAGGAAGTCAAACTTGGGGTCGTCCGTTACGCCGTAAAGCGGAATCTGCCCCATGATAAGGTACGCAAATAGCGCGATGCCTGTCCAGACGAATTTTTCTGTTAGCGAAAGTTTCTTTTTTGGCTTTGGAACCTGCGGGACGTAGACGGAAGCGGCCTTTATGAACCGCCGGAGCCCGTGTTCACTTGTCGCCGTGCTGCTCATCTGTTATAACCTCGCCGCCTGCAGCCTCGATCTTGCTCTTCGCGCTTTCCGACACCTTGGCTACCTTGATCGCATAAGCCCCGCTGATAGAGCCTCCGCCCAGCAGCTTGTCGTAGCCCAGCGAGGTCAGGTCGAGGACAACCTTGCCGCTTTCGTCGGCCTTGCCGTGTTTTGCAAAGACGGCGTCCAAGTCGCGGACGTTTACCCAACTCTGCACGAGATTGCGATTAAAAGAGTTGAAAGGATCGTGACCAAAGTGGTCCGGCTCCTCGATTACTGTGCGTATGAAAAAGTGCTTGTGCTTTCCAGCTCCTCCGATGCCGCCTCTGCTGCCGGCCTGCCTGTGCTGGCCAACCTGTCCCCAGCCGCAGTACCTGCTGCCGCGCTGTCTCCTGCTTTTTCTAAATCTAGTCGCCATAAATTACCACCGTGCTGCCGGAATTAGTTATCACGTTCGCCTGCACCTTAATTAAGTCTTGCTGCATTTAGAGCATCCTCTTGACGATCTCGACAAGCGCGCCGTCTTCCCCGAGGACCCCCTTCTCCGCATACTGCGTCTTGGTCTTTCTCTTGAACCCTCCCTTTGGCGGGCCGAGCGCAAACCACGGCTTGATCCCTTCGAGCTTGCTCATCGCGACCTTGTCGCCTGCTATTGCAGTGGCGAGGTCGTCCATGCTCTTGTACTCCTTTGGAATGTCCGAGTTGCCGATCGGCTTGTAGCCTGTCTTTCTGCCGCGCTTTTCAAGCAGCTCCTTCACAATGCCGGCGTCCGCCTTTGTCCAGGCTACTTCGTCCTTGACCTTCCTCAGCATGCCAAGGTATTCGCTGCTCTCCGGCACAATTGTCGCCCGGAAGCGCCTGTCAAGGTTGAGGCCGTCCAGCGTCGTCTGGGCCCACCGGGGTATGTTGACCGTTCCCTTTATTCTGACTACGAGATATGCCATTTAATTTCAACCTACGCTGTATGTGCTCCGCAGAGCGTTAAAAATCGCCTTTGTGGTGGACGACATTGTGTTTGTAGACCCAAAGGACTTTGTCCACGAGTCCTTCAGCCCCGCCAGCTTTAGCAGGCTCTTGATGTTTGTGCCCGCCACGATGCCAAGACCCCTAGGGCCTGGGATGATTTCAATCGTGACGCTGCCGCCCTTGCCCCGCACCTTGAACGGCACAGAGTGGAGCTGGCTGCACTTGCACTCCCAGCTTCCGCAGCCGAGCTTTACTGGAATTACGTTGAGAAAAGCGGCGTTTGTTGCCTTGTCTATTGAAACCCTCATCTGCGAGGCCTTGCCCTTGCCGATGCCAAACCATCCGGCCTCGTTCCCGACTGCCACGAGCGCGTTAAAACGCGTCATCTCGCCGGCGTCGGTCTGCTTCTGGACGATGCCGACGTGGACCACCTGGCTCTTCATGTCCGGCAGGAGGTGTTTGACTATCTCGGCTTCTTGTATCCTCATGCCGTTTTCGTAGATCTGGTCCATCGAGTTTATCTTGCCCGCCATAACCATGCTTCCAAGCGTGGTCCGGGGCTTCCATTCTACCTGCTGCTGTTGACTCGGCGCGTAGCGACTCATTTCTTCTTGCTCTTGCCTCCCTTAGCCTTCTTTCCCTTCCCCTTTTCTTCCTTTGCTTCTTTCTTCTTGGTTTCCTTCTTTTCCTTTGGAGCCTTCTTTTCTTCCTTTGCAGGAGCTTCCTTCTTTTCCTTGTGAGCCGGCGCCTCTTCTTCCTCATTGGCAACCTTCTTTGGAGCAGCCGGTTTTTCCAAAGGCTTGCCAGAGAGCTTGCTCTTTATTTCTTCAAAGTGTGAAGGGTAATCTTCTGGGCTTAGGCCGTTCTTCAAAATGGCTGAAAAACGTGATTTGTATTCTTCTTGGTTCCCCTTCAGGGTGCCGGCATAATCGGCAATGTGCTGGCCGCTGATCCTTTGCTGATCCGGCAGAGACTCTTCAGAGACGGGCATCGAGACGCCGCCGTCGAGGATGCCCTTCATGCACGCAGCCACCCTGGACGTAAAGTGATCCTTGCCAATGTAGAGGACTGCGTCCTTTACCCCCTTTTCCAGCGCTTTCTTGCCCATGAGCAGACCCGTCAAATAGCACGCGGGCAGGTTGTTAAGTGCACCCTTCCAGCCCTGCTTTTCAAGCTCTCTGCTGTGCGCCGAGGCGATGACAATGTCGCCGGTCCGAGTCGGCTTTAACACCTGGGCTGCGACGTTCTGGTCGCTTACCTTGACGGTAACAAAAGAGTGCCTGCCGATCAGGAGCGCGGCCCTTCTGCGATAATTCGTTTTATCTTCCCTAATCCGTTTTAGCGTATGAACATAAGTCAACAGCAATCCACCATTTACGATTAGAGAAGCAACGAATGTAAAGCACTTATAAACGTTTTAGGATTCCCTCATTTCCTCGCCGTTCTTTTTGCAATCGACGCCGCGTACGCGCCGGCGCCGACTCCGTTGTCGATGTTGACGACCGCAAGGCCGAGCGTGCAGCTCTGCAGCATCGACGCAAGCGCCGCTATTCCGTTTCCGCCAAAGCCGTACCCTATCGAGGTCGGAACGCCCACGACCGGAATGTCCGTCATCGATGCAACAACTGACGCGAGCGCGCCTTCCATCCCTGCCACCACGACTATGGCGCCGACGTTTTGCGCCGCCATTTCCTTGAGCGCGGGAAAGAGCCTGTGCATGCCGGCGATGCCAACGTCATAGCTGGCGGTTGCTTCGCAGCCCATCGCCTTTGCGACTAGCCGCGCCTCTTCAGCTACTCCGATGTCAGAAGTGCCGGCCGCCATTATCCCTATCTTTGCGCCGGTCATTCTCCGGCCAAACGACTTGTCGGAGGCAAGGAGCGTCGTGCTGTTCCTGCCTAGTTCGACCACCATGCCCTTCTTCTTTAGCGCGCCTGCAACCTTGGTCAGCTCGCTCTTTCTTATCCTACTGACTACGGCCTGGCCGTTTCTCCGGATGGCTGCAAGCGCGATCCTGATCACGTCCTTGTATTCCTTGTTCTCCGCAAAGAT
>DATFDX010000090.1:0-4788 GCA_035251875.1 Nitrososphaera sp.
ACTCCGCTATGACTTTGAAGAGTTCCCACGCTACGCCTACGACTTTGTCAGGGACCTTCTCAAGCTAATGATAATCTCCAAAATGAACGCGGCTGTGAAAAACCCGGCGTCCGCGAACTATTTCCTCCACGTGGTCTCCCAGATCGAGGGCTGCGACGCGTATGTAGTCAAGTACGGTCAGCCGCTGCTGTATGCCAAGTACCACGGCATGGAATTCACGGATCAAAAAGTGACTTCGCAGTTTGTCAGGTCAAAGGACCACGTCATCGACGTCACGATGGAGTCGGTGTTTGGCGATTTCATAAAGAGGTTTGACAGCCTTGCGTCGGCCACAAAGAGCAAGGTAAAGTGGGGGGTGCCAAAGGAAAAGGAGGACAAGCCCGACCCGCTTTTCGCGCTGCTCGACTCATTTGTCGGCGCGGTGGTAAGGCTGACGTCGCTCGACCCGGCCAGCGAAGACAGCCTCGTCGGCAAGAGGTTCGGGATAAGGAACGCGAGCATGGAAAGAAAGTCGCTACACATAGAGTTTCTGGTAAACGGTCACCTGAACATTTTAGAAATAAACCCGGAGAAAAAGCGGAAAGGAGACGCCGCCAAGCTGCTCTTTGCAAAGTCCGAGGTTGCAAAGGCGGTAGCGGCGTTGACAAAACAGGCTTAAACACTTAAATAATTGTTTAATTACTAAAGTGGCATGGGTTCGGTATGGAAAGCAGTCGCCGACGACAGCCGCCGGCAGGTGCTCCTGCTTTTGAAGAGCAAGGAAAGGACGCCAAGCGAAATAGCGACACATTTTGACTTTACGCTGCCCGCGCTGTCCACACACCTCAAGGTGCTCAGGGACGCCGGGCTTGTCAGCGAGCGCAGAGAAGGCCAGAACAGGTACTACTCTGTCAACAGGGAGAGCATGTCAGAGATGATGAAGTTCTTTGACCTCTTCTGGGACGACAGGCTGAAGAGCCTCAAAGAGTACGTCGAGAACAAGGAGAGGAAAAAGAGGAAATGAGCGACCTTAGAAAAACAATCGAGATCGACGCGCCGGTCCACGTAGTCTTTAACGCGCTAACGGACTCGAAGGAGCTCACGCAGTGGTGGCCGGACATCGGCACCTTCGAACCCCGGGCAGGTGGCAAGTTTCACTTTACATTCCTTGCAGAGCGCCATAAAGAGATGGGAGACAAAGACCACCGCCTTGACGGCGAAGTGCTAGAGATCGTTCCAAACAAAAGACTCGTCTACACCTTCATACCCGACGAAGAATACAGGCCAGACGGCGTACGCCCCAAGCCTACATTAGTAACCTGGAGCCTTGAAGAGGTGGAGAAAAACAGGACAAAGGTCACCCTTGTTCATTCCGGATTCACCAAGGAAATGGACAAGCACTTCAAAGATGTCACGGCGGGCTGGTCTTACTTTACGGCAAGGCTTGTAGAGTACTGCAAAAATAAGAAGTGATGTGCACCTAAGGACACACTAAAAGTGTGTCTCAGTCGAGGTGCATTTCGTCATCTCGCTGAATTGCGATCGGCGCAGGTTAGTGTCATCACTGCCTTGCAGGCAGCATGACACGATTAAAAAGATTACTTGTTCTCCCGGACCTGCTTGCCCCTTTCGGCCGGCACTATCTTTAGCCTGCCGCCGGTAAGCTCCTTCTTTAGCTGCTTACCCCCGAACATCCTGTCGAGAAAGATCGCAAGCGCCGCGATTTCAGAGTGGGGCTGGTTGCCTATGGCAACGTTGTAGTCGGCAAGGTCGTACGCCTCCCGCGGCACTTTCTCTGCGCCTATTATGACCAGCACCTTGCTCTCCTTGCGCAAACGTTTAGCCGCGTCGTCGATGTTTATGCCGTACATCGTGAGGTGCGCCACCTTGCCGCCCTCTTTTTTCCAGGCCCTTGCAAGAGCCTTCCAGTCCTCTATGATCTCGACTTTGAATTCGCCACCCCACCTGCCGGCCACGCTTGCAACCGTGTCGCTGACTGACTGGTCGATGCCAGTCATGTATATCATGTCTGCGCCAAACGCCCTCGCGACAAGCGCGGCGTGGGTGGTCACCCTGTCGTCGCGCACAAGTCGGTGGCCAATCCTGAGCACCGACACCTTCATGCCTGCTCTTCCTCCGCGCGCTCTTTTTCAGTTTCAAAGAGCATCGATCTCACCATTTTCTTTAACTGGTTGACGTTGTAGCCGGTCACGGCCGACACCGGCAGCGCCCGCCTTGTATCGAGTATGCCCAGCTGTCCGGCCTTGTCAAATGCGTCCTCCGGGTTAGTCAGGTCGACTTTGTTGAGGACGTAGATTATCCTCGTGCCGGGCACCTCAAACTCGTTTATCACGTCAAGCGAGCTGTCGTACTTGCTGGCGATTTCTTCTATCGGCTCGCTGATGTCGAGCACAAGGAGCACGAGGCTCGCGTAGGTCAGCTCGTCAAGCGTTGACTTGAACGCGTCGATCATGTACGCCGGCAGCTTGCTGATAAAGCCGACAGTGTCATTGAGCAGGACCTTGTCGCCCTGCAGGTCAATCGCGCGGGTAAAAGTGGACAGCGTGGTGAACAGCCCGTGGCCCGTGTCCTTGACCTCGCCTGTGAGCTTGTTGAACAGCGTCGTCTTGCCCGCGGAAGTGTAGCCGGCAAGCGAAACGGTGGGCAGGCCTACCTTTGCCCGCTGGTTCCTGTGCAGCTGGCGCCTCGTCTCTTCCTTTTCCAGCTTTTTCTTTAGCACCGCGGCCCGCCTCTTGATGTCCAGGAAATAGATGTCGGCCTCGTACTTGCCAAGGCCGTAGAACCCAGGCTGCTCGCCCGCCCTTGCAAGCCTGACCTTTTCCCGCGCCCTAGCCATGTCGTAGCGCAGTTGCGCAAGCTTGATCTGGATCTGCGACTCTGTTGTGCTGGCCCGCCGCTCAAAGATCTCCAGGATAAGCCGCTCCCTGTCGACTATCTCGACTCTGCACAGGCTGGCAAGGTTGTACATCTGGGTGGGCTTTAACACCTCGTCAAAAATGATGACGTCGGGCTTGATATCTTCAACAAGCTCTTTCACTTCTTCGGCCTTGCCGCGGCCGATCCCGAACCTTGATTTTATGAGTTGGCGCTGGGTCACCGTCCCGATGATGGAGTAGCCGGCTGCGTCTGCAAGCGACGCTGCTTCCTTTATCGCCTGATCGATTGGATAAGTTATCAATATGGCCTTTCTGTGGCTAGCCATCTATTCATCATCACTGGCGCTGATGTACAGCTTGATCCCGAGGTACCGCTCCAGCTTTTTTGCCAAGAGCTCGTCGGGCTTGAGCGTGCCCGTTTCAAACTTTTTTAGCAGCTGCGCCTTCTCGTTCATCTTCATGCCTAATTGCTCGTGCGTCAGGCCCATCTTCATGCGGGCCTCCCTTATCAGCCCAGCAAAGTCCGGGGTAAGCATCGTTTCGTCTGCCAGCCCGATCTTTTTCTGCTGTTTTATCATCATCTTCTTCTTTCTGGCCGGCACCCCTGCAGGCACGTACGGCTTGCCGTGCTTGGAGCACGCGGTGCAAACGTTGAACACGGTGCCGTCAACTATTACCATCTTTTTCTCCGTGGCCGGGCGCCCACAAAGCTCACAGTACGACATTTGAATTCAAAAATATGGGCGGCGGATTTAGCCTTTTCTCAGCGTGTGCTGAACAGTCATGTTGAGCACTATCTCTGCGATGTCGCTTGCGTACTCGGCCACCCTGCGGATGTTCTCCGTTATCAGCTTGATCCTGTACAGCTCGTTGACGTCGCGTGGCTTGGACACTGCACGCAGTATAACCTTTTCCATTTCGTCAATCTTGCGCGACTTTTCAATAGCCTTGTCTGCCGCTTCGTAGTCGCGCTTGAACATTGACAGGCACGCGTCGTCAAGCACTTCAAGGGCAAAATAGCTCATGTTCGCTATCTTGTCCACGATGTCCTTGTTGAGCGGGTGGGGGTTGTCCATGACGTCCTTGGCGATGACCACCGCGTGGTCGGCCACCCTTTCCACCGACTTTGCTATCAGCCTGTAGCCTAGGCAGTTGCGCGGCTCCTCGAGCCCTATCTCCTTGAGCAGGTGTTCGTTCTTGATGGCTATCTTTAGTTGCCTGACGATGTAAAAGCTGAACCTGTCTACTTCGTCGTCTGACTTGACCACCTCTTCTGCCAGCTCCACGTTGTTCTCCTTTAGCGCAAGGAGCGTGTCGCGGTACATCGACTTTGCAATCAAGAGCATGCGCTTGAACGCGGCGTCCACCGACAGGTCAAGCAGGTTGATCAGCACCTGGAGCGTGATGCCCGTGGCCGAGTCTGCAATGATCTCGGTGCCCATGAGCACGCGCCGGACAATGCTCTTGATGACCTCCCTCTGTTCGACAAGCAGCCTGTCTTCCTTTGGAACTATGGTGATCACGTTAAAGCCCAGAAAATACAACGCAATCAGCTTGCGCGCGATAAAGTACGGGTTGTTGTCCTTGCCTACTTCGATCGTCGCTTCCTTTTGCTCCTTTGACATCCTCTTTGAGGCCGGCGCTATCTGGAGCACAGAGTTGCCCTGCCTCAGAATTACGACATGGTCCCCCTGCTTGAGGCCGAGGTCCTGGATCCATTTCTTTGGTAAAGACACGATGTAAGAAGAGCCGCCGGTGTATTGCAATTTTCTCGTCTCTTCGCCCTGCAACAGGCTTTTCCCGTTGCCATTCCTGTCACTATCGATATTTTCCATTCAAAATGGTTTTTCCCATTGTTCTATATATTCTTAGCCGTGGCTATATAGATACGGGCTGCAACGGCAATTATATT
>DATFDX010000091.1:0-4483 GCA_035251875.1 Nitrososphaera sp.
CGAAAGGTTGCAGAGGTCCACAAAAAAGGGTGGAGCAGCAACTGGGACAGCAAGGAAGCCGAGCGCGTCGTCCTTCGCACCCATACCACGCCCGTGACGTTACAGCACCTTGCAAGCGTGAAGCCCGAAGTTGGCCGGTACTTTTCGGTGGGCAGGGTTTTCAGGAACGAAAAGGTGTCGTACAAGCACCTTGTAGAGTTCCACCAGGTCGAAGGAGTCGCTACCGCGCCGCGCGCGTCGCTGCGCGACCTGATGGGCCTGCAAAAAGAGTTCTACGCCAAGATGGGGATCAAGAAGGTAAAGTTCTGGCCCACTTTCTTCCCATATACAGAGCCGTCGCTCCAGAGCATGGTCTACAACGAAAAGCTGGAAAAGTGGGTCGAGCTGTTTGGCATGGGGATTTTCCGGCCCGAAGTGACGGAGCCGCTCGGCATCAAGAACCCGGTGCTTGCGTGGGGCGGTGGCCTTGAGAGGATCGCCATGCTCCGCTTTGGACTGAACGACGTTCGCGAGCTTTACGGTAACAGGCTCGCATGGCTCAGGAGCGTGCCAAGATGCCAGTTGTAAACGTGACAGTCGAGCGGCTGAAACGGCTTGTCCCCGGCGTCAAGTTAGACAGGGTGCTTGACATGCTGCCGTTCGTCGCGCTGGACATCGAGGGCGTCGACAACAACGTGATCAGGGTAGAGTACAACCCGAACAGGCCCGACTTTTCGTCAGACTATGGCATTGCAAGGGCACTGCGCGGCCTGCTTGGAATCGAAACCGGCATGCCAAGATTCAAGATAGCCGGAAAAAGCGGGCGGGCGGTAAAGGTGGATCCGGCGGTCAAGAGGTTAAGGCCCTTCATAGTTGCACTTGTTGCAAGAAATGGAAAGCTGGATGAAGAGACGATCAAGCAGCTGATCGCGATGCAGGAAGACCTGCACAACGGGATTGGCAGGAGGCGCAAGAAGGCATCCATCGGCATCCACAACCTCGACGCCATCAAATTTCCAATAACCTACAAGGCGGCAGGCAGCGACTATGCTTTTGAGCCACTTGGCGGATCAGCAGAACAATCAATAGATCAGATCCTGAAAGAAACTGAAACAGGCAGGCAGTACGGCCACATCCTGGCAGGTTCCAGCAGGTATCCAGTGATTGTCGACAGCCCCGGCACGACGCTTTCGTTTCCGCCTATAATCAACGGCAACGCGACAAAGGTGGACGAAAAATGCCGCAACCTCTTTGTCGAAGTCACCGCGACTGACCAAAAGGCCGCCGAAGACGCGCTTGCGATTATCGCGGTCACGCTCTACGACGCAGGCTTTGAGATAAGGACAGTGAATGTCGACTCGGGCAAGAAGGTGGAGACGCCCCAGATGAAGCCAAGGGTGATCTCCGCTGACATGGACTACATCAACAGCATACTCGGCCTGGCGCTTGACGCAAAGCAGGCGATCAAGTACCTGAAAAAGAGCCGGCTGGACGCAAAGGTGGCTGGCAAGAAACTGGTCTGCACCATCCCGCGCTACCGCACGGACATCAGTCACCAAGTAGACATTGCGGAGGAAGTGGCGATAGGCTACGGCATATTCAACATAGAGCCGGCGTTCCCGGCGTCGCCGACGGCCGGCCAGAGAAATTCGCTTTCCACTTATCTTGGCACGATTAGGGAAGCGCTGACAGGGCTTGGCATGCTAGAGTCGCTCAGCTTTTCGCTGACAAGCATGGAAGTGCAGCATGGCGCGTTTGGGGCCGCCGGCATGGACGCGCTGTCAGTCGACGGCTCTAAGAGCATCGAGCACGAAATCCTGCGCGACTCGCTCGTGCCGTCGCTCCTCCAGTCGCTCTCCCGCAACGTGCACGAAGAGTACCCGCAGCGGCTGTTCGAGATAGGCAAGGTCTTCCGCAAGCAAGGCGTGATAACAGAAAGCTGGAATGTCGGCGCGGTAGTAGCCCATGCAGACGCAGGCTACACCGAGATAAGGTCTGCAATGCAGGCGATGATGAAGTCGTGCTTTGGCAAGGACGTTTCGACAAGGGCGTCTACAAGCCCGATGTTCATGGAGGGCAGATGCGCCGAGATCATAGTCGATGGCATTGTAGTCGGCACGATAGGCGAGATCATGCCGCCGGCGCTTGAGAATTTCAAGCTGAGGGTGCCCGCGGCCGCATTTGAGATAGACCTGTCAGGCATCATAAAAGACAAATAGCATGACGTAATAGATCATGTACCCCGTTTATAGAGCGTGCAGAGGACGCAGCTTATGGCTAACCCATGACAGCGCGTGAGTCAGAGGCGGGGCACATATCATTTTTATAACCAATAGGGCACAAACGCTAGCAATGTCGCAGCAAAACGGGGACAAGCCGGTCGAAGAGAAAAAGCCAAAGGCTGTCGCCCTGCTGTCTGGCGGCCTTGACAGCAGCCTGGCAGTGAGGATGATGCTAGAGCAGGGAGTAGACGTCGAGGCTGTCGCGATAAAGACGCCGTTTTGCGACTTTGACTGCGGCAAGGGATGCGGTCACCGCGTAAAGGAAGTAGCCGACGAACTGGGCATAAAATTAAAGACAGTGTATTTTGGCGAAGAGTACCTTCGCATGCTAAAGAAGCCAAAGTACGGCTACGGCTCTGGCATGAACCCGTGCATCGACTGCAGGGGCATGATGTACAACGCGGCGAAAGAGCACATGGAAAAGACTGGCGCGGATTTTGTCATCACCGGCGAGGTTCTGTTCCAGCGCCCGATGAGCCAGAACAACCGCGCGCTTCACATTATCGAGGATGAAACGGGCATGGAGGGCAAGGTTCTGCGCCCGCTGTCTGCAAAGCACCTGCCGCCTACGGACGCTGAAAAATCAGGATTGATCAAGCGCGAAAACATGGGCGACATCAAGGGCAGGTCGAGGAAGGGGCAACTGGCAATGGCAAAGCAGTATGGCATAGCCGACCCGCCAAACGCTGCCGGCGGATGCCTGCTGACAGACCCGGCGTTTTCAAAGCGCGTCGAAGACATCATGGATCACTGCGGCGACATCCCGACGCTAAACGACATCGAGCTATTGAAGGTTGGCAGGCACTTCCGGCTGACACCTGACGCAAAGCTTGTAGTCGGAAGGAACAAGGACGAAAACGAACTGATAAAGGCGCTTGTCGTTGAAGGCGACGTTGTCATGGAGGCCAAGGATCACGTCGGCCCGACATGCATAATCCGCGGCAAGCACGATGGCGCGCTGGTGGAAAAATGCGCTGCAATTGCGCTGCGGTATTCCGACGCGCCAAAGGACGCCGAGTCCAAGGTCAGGGTGACTATCAACGATAACGAAACAGAGGTTGTTATGCTGCCGGCCGACGGCTCTGTGGCTGACGCCATGCGGATATAGCTCGCATAGTGTCCAATAAGGGATACAAAATCCTGCGTTTATTATCATCCAGCTAAAATCAACTATTGAGTAAATGAGAATTGACCAGCACAACTATTGACCACGCATGACAATCTCAGATTCAATCCACACAGATGCAGACCCAAAAAACACCTGTTTATTTGAAGGCGCTTACGCTGCGCGATATCAGCGACATCACCGCGATAAAGGAGGATATCAAGAAGCACATGATCCTTATCCTGAGGGTCACGCCGCTTGCGCAAAAGGACGTCGAAGAGCTGCGCAAGGTTGTTGAAGATCTCTATTCGTACGCGCAGTCGGTGGGCGGCGACATTGCAAGGCTGGGCGAAGAGCGAATAGTCATCACGCCGCCGGGCGTCAAGATCTGGCGGGGCGCGTACGACCTAAAGTAGTTTTATTGCTTCCTGCACGAGCGGGTGCTGCGTCTGTATCCTGAACTGCTTGTTTATCATGCTCGCAAGGTTCTGCGCCTTTGCGCGCTCGCCGTGGTTTACAAGGACGCGCCGTAGTTTCGGCCGAAGCCGGCTGATGTACGCCATCAATTGGTTGTAGTCGCTGTGGCTGCCAAAGCCGTCAATCCTTTCCACCTGGCACTGCAGGTTTATCGCTTCGCCCTTGATCGTGACTTGCCGGGCGCCGTCCTGAACCGCCCTGCCCGGCGTGTCCACCGCCTGGTACGACAGCATGATCAGCCGGTTCCGCGGGTCGCCGGCTATTTGCTTGAGGTACCCAACCGACGGCCCTCCAACCAGCATTGACGAGGGCGCAAGTATTATCGCAGGCTCGCCGCTCTTGAGCGCTTCCGATTCCACTATGGAAAATTGCGATCCAAACTGGCTTGCCTCTGATTCAAGGACGCGCTGGCGCATCTCTTTTGAAAGGAACTCGGGGTATGCCTCGTAGACGGCCGTCGCCTCTGAAATGGATTTTTCCACAAGCACCCGGGCCTGCAGCCCCCTGACGAACCTGTCTAGCACAAGTATCAGCTCCTGCGAAATGCCGACTGCCGGCACTGGTATCAAGACATGACCGCCAGCCGCGACGGTCTTGCTTACGGCGCTGGCTAGACTTGCCTCGGCCTGCTCGCGGAGGC